>PLTJ01000160.1 GCA_003164455.1 Acetobacteraceae bacterium | reverse complement strand
TTCGATCGGCACGTTGGGATCGACGCGGTGCTGATAGAGGAGGTCGATAACGTCGACCTTCAACCGCTTCAGCGACCCCTCGACGGCGACGCGGATGTGCTCGGGCCGGCTGTCCATGCCCAACTGCTTGCGCGTCGCGGGATCGATGCTGAAGCCGAACTTGGTGGCGATCACCACCCGCTCGCGTATCGGCGCCAGCGCCTCGCCGACGATCTCTTCATTGGTGAATGGGCCGTAGATCTCGGCCGTGTCGAAGAGGGTGACACCACGTTCCGCCGCTTGCCGGATCAGCGTGATGCTTTCCGGCTTGCTCAGCGAGTGGTCGTAGCTGAAGTTCAGGCCCATGCAGCCGAAGCCGATCGCCGAAACCTCCAGGCCGCTCTTTCCAAGTACACGCTTTTGCATTGTTCATTCTCCAGCATTTCGCCGACGTTCAGCCGTCGCGATAGCGGGAAGATAAGCTGATCGGTGCTGATTAATTAGGCGCTATAAACCGCATGGGGTAATATCGGAAATTCATGAATGGGGGCAAAGCGTCTGAATATCAGCGCCACTGCGCCCAAGTTGGCTTCCTTCGTGGGTGCAGAACGGTATCAGCCGCTTGCCGGCAGAATCGTATTTCTCCAGGAATGCAAACAGAGCTATCGGCAACGTCCCCCACCAGTTCGGGTAGCCAGTGAAACCTACATCGCAGGAACCCATGTTCGCGACTTCCGCAATTTGCGCCAAGACGGATTCGATGTGTCCGAAACGTCGGTCGTTGCGAGAGCGTTCTTCTGTGTGCTTTCTGCGCTCCGTACCATTCCCGGCGTTCCTTGATCCGAGGTGTCGCCCCACAGACCAGCCTCCCACGCCTGCATCGCAATCTGCCTGAGCCGGCGCCGTCAGGCGTCGTCTGGCAGCCCGAGCAGGTGGCGGAGCCGCGGCAGGCTGGTGTTGGCGCGGAAGCCCGGCCCGCGGCGCTGAAAGCTCCTCGCCGAGGCGAGATCGCCGACCACCAACGGCTCGCATCCAGCGTCGCGGACAAGCTGGACCGCCGTTTCGACCGCTTCCCGGTCGTCGCCCGCCAGCGGCACAGCCAGTCGTTTGCCTCCGCCGGTGCCCGATGCCTCAATGGCACTCGCATCCACCGCGCTGAACACACGCACCAACCGTGTGCCAGGCAGCAGCCGGGTGGAGGTCAGGCCCACGCCCTCCCGTTCAGCGTCGCGGGCGGATGGCGACGGGTTGGCGGCGTCGAGCACGATCTTGCCGTGCAACGCCTCGGCATGATCCCGCCCGATCGCCGGCAGCGCGGCATAGGGGGTGGCGATCAGCACGACGGGTCCGAACGCGGCCGCCTCGGCAACGGTGCCAGCTGAAGCGTGCGGGCCAAGTTCACGCGTCAGGCTGGCGAAGCGCTCGGGATGGCGGGACGAAAACATCACCTCGTGCCCGGCCTTCACCCACTGCCGTTCGACCGTACCGCCGAGCCAACCCGCGCCGATAATTCCGATTTTCATGTGTATTCCTTGCTGAAGATGGTCGCCTGCGCGTTCCTGGTCAGCCGTAGACTTCGTGTCCGGTGCCGCGCGCGCCCTTGATTTCAATCTTCGATGCGGCCTGGTCGATCTCGCTGAGCTCCTCGGCGATGAGCTGGACCTCTGCCGCGGCCAGGTTTTCGTCCAGTCGGTGTGGTTTTCGCGTGCCCGGAATCGGTACGATCCAGGGCTTCTGAGCCAGCAGCCAGGCCAAAGCGATCTGGGCCGGCATGGCGCGCTTCTGCACGGCCACGCGCTTCAGCAGATCGACAAGGGCCTGGTTGGCTTGCATCGCCTCCGGCGTGAGCTTCGCCGACCAGTTCCTCATTGGTGAAGGGGCCATAGACTTCAGCGGTGTCAAAGAAGGTGACGCCGCGGTCCACCGCCTTGCGGAGGAGAGAAATCATGGCGTCCCGATCCTCGACCGGGCCGTAGTTCGTGCTCATGCCCATGCAGCCGAGGCCCAGGGCGGAAACCTCAAGGCCGGAGCGCCCCAGTTTGCGGGTCTTCATGTCGTTCGCCTTTCGATGAAGCAGGCCTTGCGCCCGGTGGCGGCGCGCCTAGCGATTGGAGAATTTCAGGACGGCCTCGGGCAGTCGTGCCCCCTGCACCTGGATCTTTGACGCGGCCGCCTCGATCTCGGCGAGGTCGGCAGGGGTGAGCACGACGTTCGCCGCGCCGACATGTTCCGCCACCCGCTCCAGGCGCCGCGTACCAGGGATCGGGACGATCCAGGGTTTCTGCGCCAGCAGCCAGGCCAGCGCGATTTGCGCGGGGCTCGCGTTCTTCTCGTCGGCGAGCGGAAACTTCCAGGCCGATGTTTCCAAGCCTCCGCTGTTGCGTCATGCGCATGCTCAGACCCCCCACTCGATCAGGCGGCGGCGTGCAGCGAAGCCATGTCGATCACGAAGCGGTAGCGCACGTCGGAGCGATCAAGCCGGTCGAAGGCATCGTTGATCTGGTCCATGCGGATCATCTCGACGTCGGGCAGCACGCGCTTCTTGGCGCAGAAGTTGAGCATCTCCTGCGTCTCGGCGATCCCGCCGATGGGCGAGCCCGCGATCCGGCGACGGCCGAGGAGCAACGGCACCGTGCTCGGTTCGGCGAGCGGGCCGACCTGCCCGACCAGAACCAGCGTGCCGTCCACGTCCAGCAGCGGAACGTACGGATTGATGTCGTGCTTCACCGGCACGGTGTCGATGATGAGGTCGAAGGTTGACGCAGCCCCAGCCATCGCCGCCGCGTCAGTGGAGACGAGCAGCCGGTCGGCGCCGAGCGCCAGCGCGTCCGCTTCCTTGTCCTTCGTGCGGCTCATCACGGTCACGTCGGCGCCCATCGCGGCGGCGAGCTTCACCGCCATGTGGCCGAGGCCGCCCAGCCCGATAACGCCAACCCGGCTGCCGGGGCCCACATTCCAGGTGCGCAGCGGCGAGTAGGTGGTGATGCCGGCGCAGACCAGCGGTGCGGCCTTGGACAAGTCCAGCCCTTCGGGCACGCGGAGCACGAATTCCTCGCGCACGACGAGGTACTTGGAATAGCCGCCGTAGGTCCGCTCACCGGTGATGCGGTCCTTGTCATTGTAGGTCTGGGTGTTCCCCTCCCGGCAGAGCTGTTCCTCGCCCTTGCGGCACTGGTCACAATGCCCGCAGCTGTCGACCATGCAGCCAACGGCAACATGGTCGCCCACCTTGTAACGGGTGACGTCGCCACCGACCGCGGTCACGCGGCCAACGATCTCGTGGCCGGGAACCATCGGGTATTGGCTCCAGCCCCAGTCGTTACGGACCTGGTGGAGATCGGTGTGGCAGATACCGCAATAGAGAACCTCCATGGCCACGTCGTTCGGGCGCAGTTCGCGCCGCTCGAAGTCGAAGGGGGCAAGCGGCGCGTCGCAGCGCAGGGCCGCGTAACCGTTGGTCTTCATCGGATGACCTCTTGAAATTCCTGGGCATCGGCGTCCTTGAACGCCTGGCGAAGAACCGGCACCGCTGTGTTGGCGACCGGCCAGCCGGCGTAAAAGGCAAGGTGCGTGACGAGTTCGATCAACTCCTCGCGGGTGACACCGTTGGCGAGCGCACGCCTGACGTGGCCGGGGAGTTCGTTGTGGCGATACAGCGCGACGAGGCTTGCGACCGTGATCAGGCTGCGGTCGCGCTT
>PLTJ01000433.1 GCA_003164455.1 Acetobacteraceae bacterium | reverse complement strand
CTCATGTTGCCGAACACCGTCATGTGCGGATACAGCGCGTAACTCTGGAACACCATGGCCACGTCGCGATGCATCGGCGGCACGTCGTTCATGCGGCGGCCGTCGATCAGGATGGTGCCGCTGGTGGGTGTTTCCAGTCCCGCAATCATGCGCAGCAGCGTCGATTTGCCGCAACCGGAGGGGCCGACGAGGGCGACGAATTCCTGATCGACGATGTCGAGATCGAGCCGTTCGATGACGCGTTGCGTGCCGAAATGCTTCTCCAGCGCGCGCAGGCTGACGCTCGCCATTTCTCCTCCCGGCTGCTCCGGTCCGCGCCGCCCTGGCCTTGACATGGACGGCTTGGGGCAGGCGCACCGACGCTGGACGTTTGCTTGTTCCATAGGGGGGCCGACGCGGGTTGTCAACAGAATCGATTTTGGAGTAGAGTCGCTTCCTGGAAGGTCCATCCATGAACCTGGCCCAGTTCGCCAACACCATCGGCCTGTCCGCCAGTACCGTCTCGCGCGCCCTGAACGGCTATGCCGATGTCAGCGCGGAAACCCGTCGGCGGGTCGAGGTCGCGGCGGAGCGCCTCGGCTATCGCGCCAGCGCCGTTGGCCGCCGGCTGCGCACCGGCCGGGCCGAGGCGATCGGCTTCCTGCTCGCTCCGCCACGCGGCTCGTCGGTGAACTTCTTCCAACTGGAAATGCTCGCCGGCATCGACGAGGCGCTGCGGGCAACCGACTACCACCTGGTCGTCATCACCGCGAAATCCGAGCAGGACGAGTTCGACTGTCTGCGCCGCATGGTGGAGCAACGTCAGGTTGAGGCGGTACTGCTGTGCCGCACGCGGCGCACCGACGAGCGCATCATCTGGCTGCTGCGCCGGCACTATCCGTTTGCCGCCGTCGGCCGCAGCGAAACCCCCGAGCCATTTCCGTTCCTCGACATCGACCATGCCGCCAGCGCCCGCATGGCGTGCGAGCGGCTGATCGGCCTCGGCCACCGGCGCATCGCGCTGGTCAACACGCCGGCCGCGCTGATGTACAGCGCCCATGCGCGACAAGGCTACGAGCAGGCACTGCTGGCCGCGGGACTGCGGCGCAGCCGGGCGCTGGTGCTGCATGCGGAGATGACCGAAGCGGCCGGTCAGGCCGCCGTGTGTGCCCTGCTGGCGCGCTCGGCGCCGCCCACGGCACTGATCTGCGGCGATGACGTGCTGGCGCTTGGAGCGCTGCGCGCGCTGGAGGCTGCCGGCATGCAGGCCGGCCGCGATGTCGCGGTGATCGGCTGCGGCGACATTCCGATGGCCCGCTTCGCCACCCCGCCGCTGACAACCTTCCGTGCCCCGTTCCGTGCCGCCGGGCAGCGCGTGACCGAAATGCTGGTGCAGACCCTGGCGGGAAAGCCGGCTGCCGGACTACAGGAAATCTGGACTCCGGAACTCGTCGTGCGCGCCTCCGACGGGGGCGCCCGTGGCATGCAATAGCCAAAATCGATTTTGGCGCGGGGGCGCCGCTGCCCATGTGCGGGGAGAACGTCAATGAATCCGATCTTCACTGAGCAGGAAGGTGCCCTGCTGTGCCGCTACAACGCCGAAACCATCCGCATCGACGCCTGGGGACCGGACGGGTTGCGGGTTCGCGGCACCGTCGCCCGGGGCTTCCGCGACGAGGCGTTGTCCGCCCTGCTCGCCGATGCGCGGCGTTGCGGCCACGTGACGACCGGGCCGGCCAGCGCGCGCATCGAGAACGGACGGCTGGCCTGCGACGTGTTCATCGTCAACACCCACGGCGAGCCGAAGCAGGAACTCAACCTTCGCTTCGTGGACCTGAGCACCGGCAAGGAGCTGCTGGCCGAGCAGCGGGCGCACTTCGCCTGGCCGCCGCCACGCCACTACAAGGCCGATTCGGCCGAGACCTGGCAGATCGAAGCTACTTTCCGGGCCCACAATGACGAGCGTTTCTGGGGCCTCGGTCAACGCCAGCATGGGCTGTTCGACCAGAAAGGCTGCGTGCTGCCGATGCTCCAGGACAATGCCGAGGTGAACATCCCGTTCGCTCTCAGTAGTCGTGGCTACGGATTCCTGTGGAACAATCCCGCGATCGGCCGCATCGAGCTCGGCTGCAGCCTGACCCGCTGGCGCGCCGAATGCGCGGCTCAACTCGACTACTGGGTGACCGCCGGAAGTCCAGCCGAGATCATGCACGGCTACGCCGACGTGACCGGCCACGCGCCGCCATTTCCGGCCTGGGCGGCCGGGTTCTGGCAATCCCGTCTGCGCTACCGCAACCAGGAGGAATTGCTCGCCGTCGCCCGCGAACACAAGCGTCGCGGCCTGCCGATGGCCTGCATCGTCATCGACTTCTTCCACTGGACGCGGCACGGCGACTGGAAGTTCGACCCGGTGGCCTGGCCCGATCCCGCCGCCATGGTGCGCGAACTGCGTGACCTCGGCATCGAGGTGATGGTCTCGATCTGGCCGACGGTGAACCTCAACAGCGAGAACGCGTCGCGCATGCTGGAGGAAGGCTGGCTCATCCGCGCCGACCGCGGCCTGCCGACCTTCAAGATCCAGCTCGATACCGATACCGGNNGCGCTCTATAAAGTTCCGCTGGCCTTCTACGATCCCACCAATCCCGATGCACGCGCCTTCGTCTTCGACGTGGTGCGGCGCAACTACATGCAGTACGGCATCCGCGCGTTCTGGTTGGACGCCTGCGAGCCCGAGTGCCGGCCGACCCATCCGGAGGTGATGCGTCTGCATCTCGGCGGCGGCATGGAACTTCTCAATGCGTACCCGTTCTTTCACCAGCGTGGCTTCTGGGAAGGCATGCAGGCCGTGGGCGAAAGCGAGCCGATGTTCCTGTGCCGCTCGGCCTGGGCGGGCAGCCAACGCTATGGCGCGCTGGTGTGGTCGGGCGACATCCGCTCGAGCTTCGAGTCCTTCCGCGCCCAGATCCGTGCCGGGCTGAATATCGGCCTGTCCGGCGTGGGCTGGTGGACCACCGATATCGGCGGGTTCTACGAAGGCAACGGCGAGGACCCGGAATTCCGCGAACTGCTGGTGCGCTGGTTCCAATGGGGCGCGTTCTGCCCGGTGTTCCGCCTGCACGGCTTCCGCATCCCGAACGACGTGGCAAAGCTGAAGGACAAGCCGGCCAAGCCGTACGGCAAGGACTCTGTCCTCGTGTTCACCGACACCGGCGGCGACAACGAAGTGTGGAGCTGGGGGGACGCGATCTACGCCATCCTCTGCCAGTACCTGTCGTTGCGCGAGCGGCTGCGCCCCTACGTCATGGACCTGATGCGGGCGTACAGCGAAACCGGCGCGCCGCCGATGCGCCCGCTGCTGTTCGAATTCCCCGACGATGCGGCCGCCACCGAGGTGGACGACTGCCACATGTTCGGCCCCGACCTGCTGGTCGCGCCGGTGCAGCACTATCGGGCCAGGGAACGTGTGGTCTATCTGCCGGCNNGGTGCCACCTGGACCTGCGCATGGACCGGCCAGACCTTTGCCGGCGGCCAGCGTATCACCGTGGCCGCCCCGCTCGAACGGATTCCGCTTTTCCTGCGCGACGGGGCCGAATTGCCAATCCGGGCAGCGTGACAAGGAAGCTCCGCGGCGCGTCGCTCACGGTCCATGCGACGCCAGACGAGACCAAACGATTCCACTCGAACGTGATCCCGTGGCCGGGCTGGCTCGGGCGCGACCGTGTTGCCGTGCAGGACGTTCTCCACTTCCGCGCCTTCAGCCACTTGGCCGTCGCGTGGGTCCGTCCTTCTCAGCAGCGGGTCAAGCGTAGCCACCCGTCCAAATTCCTGGGACCCCCTCTCGGGCTGGCGAGGCAGGCGCCGCCGAACCGGAGGCGCCTACGGTCTGGCTTCAGACCGGCGCCACCAGGGCGTTGACGGCAGCCCGTACGGCGTCCTTGCCGCCGGCGCTTCGACCAGACGGCGTGTTCTGTTCCACTGACGTGACCGCCTTCGGCCTGCTCGATACGGCGAGGCACGAATTCTCCCTGCGCGTGCCCGCGGATGTCCAGGTCGTTGGTTTCGACGACCTTCCCATGGCCGCTGCCAGTTCATACGATCTGACCACCATTCGCCAGGACACCACGCGTCTCGCCTTCGAAGCAGTCAAGCGGTTGGCCGAACGCATCGCAGATCCGGATCTCTCTCCCAGATCCAGAAAGATTCCCGTGACCTTGGTCGAGCGGGGAACCACTGCCAGGAGACGTGCGTAAGCCGTCGTTTTCATTTCAACCGCGGTCGAGCGGGCCTGGCTCATTTCTTGTTGTAATCGAACGCCCGGAGGCGCTCGCGCCGTCTGCCCGGGCCATGAAAGGCTCCGCCGGCGCGCGAGAAATGACTCATAACGGTCCGTGCCGGCCAGGGCAGGCACAGCGGGTCGGCTGTGTACACGTCATTATTGTTATGATGCATAACAAATTCGGGACCGCCGCGCGCGCCGGGCCACCGACGAAAATGACATAACTGACGTGACTCTCCCGTGGTTGAATGGTATCAAACTTTCTGTAAGCGTGCTTACCGCAAATCACGTATTGCAATTGGATATTCCTGGTGGCATCGGCATGAACGTCCTGGCCAGCATCGAGGCCGTGTCCGCCGCAACCGCGGCCTCCGCGGAGGCGCCGGCGATCCGCTTCGACGCGGTCTCGAAAACCTATCCGGCGCGCGGCCGTGACGCCCAGGTGAGCGCGCTGGACCGGGTTTCACTGGCGGTGGCGCCGGGGCAGATCTACGGCGTGATCGGGCGATCCGGGGCGGGCAAGTCGACCCTGTTGCGCGTCATCAACGGGCTGGAGAAGCCGAGCGCGGGCCGCGTCCTGGTCGACGGCACCGATGTCGTCACCCTGGACGGCGGCGGCCTGCGGGCGCTGCGGCGGCGCGTCGGCATGATCTTCCAGCATTTCAACCTGCTGTCGTCGCGCACGGTGTTCGACAACGTGGCCTTCCCCCTCGAACTCGCGGGCGTCAGGCGGGGGGCGATGGCGGCGCGGGTGGATCAGTTGCTGGACCTGGTGGGCCTGGCGGACAAGCGTGGCCGCTATCCCGCCGAGTTGTCGGGCGGCGAGAAACAGCGCGTCGGCATCGCCCGGGCGCTGGCAACCGAACCTAACGTTCTGCTGTCCGACGAGGCAACCTCTGCGCTCGACCCGGAGACGACACGCTCGATCCTCGACCTGTTGGCGCGCGTCAATGCGCTGACCGGTGTCACCATCGTGCTGATCACCCACGAGATGCAGGTGATCAAGGAAATCGCCGACCGGGTCGCGGTGATCGAGCGCGGCCGGATCATCGAGGAGGGCCCGGTCTACGACGTGTTCGCCCGGCCGCGCACCGCGACGGCAAAGAGTTTCGTCGCCTCGGTGACCGGCAGTTCCGTGCCCGCGGATCTGGCCGAGGAATTGTCGACCCAGCCGATCACCGGCGGGCGGGCGGTGTTGCGCGTTCTGCTGACCGGCGCGCAGGCGACCGCGCCGATCATCAGCCGGCTGTCGCGCGGCGCGGATATCGACGTGCAGGTCCTGGCCGGCCAGGTGGACCGCATCGGCGGCGCGCCGTTCGGCAACTTCCTGCTCGCCGTGCCGGGACGGGCCGAGGTGGTTGCGGCGGCGCTCGCCCTGGTGCGCGAGCTCGGGCTGACCGGGGAGGTGCTGGGCTATGTCGCCTGACCTGATCGGGCTGCTCGCGAATTCGACCGGCCAGACGCTGTACATGGTCGCCGTGTCGGCCTTGCTCGGCACGCTGCTGGGCCTGCCGCTCGGCGTGTTCCTCGCCACCAGCGGGCACGGCGAGCTGTTCGAGGCGGTGGCGGTAAATCGCGTGCTCGGGCTGGTGGTGAATGCGACACGATCGACGCCGTTCATCATCCTGGTCGTCGCCATCATCCCCTTCACGCGCCTGCTGGCCGGCACCTCGATCGGCACGACGGCGGCGATCGTGCCGCTGACCGTGGCGGCGACCCCGTTCATCGCCCGCATCATCGAGACCGCGATCCGCGAGGTCGATGCCGGGCTGATCGAGGCGTCGCGCGCGATGGGGGCAACGCCGCTACAAATCGTGGCGAAAGTGCTGCTGCCCGAGGCGCTGCCGGCCATCGCGCTCGGCCTGACCCTCACCGTGGTCAGCCTGATCGGCTACTCGGCCATGGTCGGCGCGGTGGGTGGCGGCGGGCTCGGCGACCTCGGTATCCGCTACGGCTACCAGCGCTTCATGCCGGCGGTGATGGCGGCGGTCGTCGTCGTGCTGATCGTGCTGGTGCAGGGCCTGCAATCCGCCGGCGAGGCGCTTGCCCGGCACGTCAACAAACGCATCCGCCGCACCTGAACAGGAGATCCGCCATGTCCCGCTTTCATCTGCACCGCCGGAACATGCTGCTCGGTGCGCTTGCCGGCCTTGCCGCGACCACCGCCGGGCGTGGCGCGCGGGCCGCAACGACGACGCTGCGCATCGGCGCCACCGCCGGGCCGCATGCGCAGATTCTGGAGGCGGTGCGCCCGGTGGCGGCGCGTCGGGGGATCGACCTCAGGATCGTCGAGTTCTCCGACTACATCACCCCGAACATCGCGCTCGACAGCGGCGACCTGGAGGCGAATTCGTACCAGCACAAGCCGTTCCTGGATCAGCAGATCAAGGACCGGGGCTACAAGATCGAGAGTGCCGGCGATACGGTGAACTTCCCACTAGGGGTCTATTCGCGCCGCTGGAAGCGATGGGCCGACGTGCCCGACGGCGCGCAGATCGCCATTCCGAACGACCCGACGAATGGCGGACGGGCGCTGCTGCTGTTCCAGGAGGCGGGGGTGATCACGTTGCGCGACGGCGTGGGGTTGCTGCCGACGCTGCGCGACGTCGTGGGCAATCCGCACAAGCTGCGCTTTGTTGAGATTGACGCGGCGCAGACGCCACGCGCATTGGACGATGTTGACGCGGCGGCGGTGAATACCAATTTCGCGCTTTCGGCCAAACTGAGTCCCACCCGTGACGCCCTGCTGCAGGAATCACCGAAGAGTCCCTATGTGAACCTGATCGCCATCCGCAGCGTCGACCGCGACAAGCCGTGGGTGCGGACGCTGGTGGAGAGCTACCGGTCAGACGAAGTGAAGGCGTTCATCCTGGCGACGTTCGACGGCGCCGTGCTGCCGAGCTGGTGAGGAGAACTCCCCGCGGTGAAGCCGCTCAACGCCCTGCTGTCTGCCACTGGCACGAACATTTTCACCACCATGTCGGTGCTCGCCACCCGGCATGGCGCGATCAACCTCGGCCAGGGGTTTCCGGATACCAAAGGGCCGGACGACGTGCGGCGCGGCTCCGGAACCGCTCCCGGACAATCTCATATACACGCACGAAACATGTGAAATCGCCGCGGGCCGAGGCGGCACAAGCACTCGGGGATGTCCCTCCCACAGACACCGCAGATCCAGAAAAGGCCCGGAAGGCACAGAACGCGCCGCATTGGATATTCTCCGTCGTATGCGCGTGCACTATATCTTGACTCCTATTGTACGTCGTACAACATGGGCTCGTATCTGTACCGGCGCTTCGGAGCAGCCCTCCTTGCCAAGTCAGACATCCGTTGCCGCGCGACGTCGAGCTGAAGGCGCTGGGGAAGAAAGCCGACGTGCTGGCGCCGCTGCTGGCCGAATACGCTAAACATTGCGACAGCGGCGAACGGTTCAGCGATTACGTTATCCGTGCCGGGCTCGTGCACGCCACCACAGCAGGCAACCGCTTCCATTTGGACCACGCCGCTCGACCCTGAAAGGACAACCGATGGCATCCATACCCGAGACCCTCGTGTTCGACCGGCCGCTGCGTGGCCGCATCTACGACAGCATCGCCGAGACGATCGGCAACACACCCTTGGTTCGGATTCCCCGCATCGCGCGTGAGGAAGGCATTACCGCCGACATCTGCCTCAAGCTGGAATTCTTCAATCCGATCTCCAGTGTGAAGGACCGTATTGGCGTCAGCATGATCCTGGCGCTGGAGCGGGAAGGAAAGTTGAAGCCCGGTACAACGATTATTGAACCGACTTCGGGCAATACCGGGATCGGCCTGGCATTCATGTGCGCGGCGCGCGGTTATCGGCTGGTCCTGACCATGCCTGAATCGGTGTCGATCGAGCGGCGCAAGATGCTGCGTTACCTCGGTGCCGAGGTTGATCTGACACCACGGGAAAAGGGCATGAGCGGCGCGGTGGCGCGGGCCAGGGAGTTGTTGGCGGCGACACCGGGCGCGGTGATGCCGGACCAGTTCGGCAATCCCGCCAATCCGGAAATCCATCGTCGCACCACGGCGGAAGAGATCTGGTACGATACCGCGGGCGAGGTGGATGCGATCGTTTCCGGGATTGGTACTGGCGGCACGCTCACGGGCTGTGCCCAGGCCCTGAAGCCACGGCGTCCGGGTTTGCGGTTCATCGCCGTGGAGCCGGAAGCGAGCCCGGTCTTGTCGGGCGGGAGTCCGGGACCGCACCCGATTCAGGGAATCGGCGCCGGCTTCGTGCCGGAGGTTCTGGACATGACGCTGATCGACGAGATCGTCAAAGTCGGCAACGACGAGACATTGGCGGCGGCCAGGCGTCTGGCGCGAACCGAAGGGATTCCGGTCGGCATTTCGTCTGGAGCCGCGCTGGTGGCGACGCTGAAAGTGGCGCACCGACCGGAGTTTGCGGGCAAGCGCATCGTCACGATCATCCCGTCCTTCGCCGAGCGCTACATCACCACCGCGCTGTTCGAGGGTTTGTAGCGGCCACACGCCCGCGTCCCTTTATCGGCGGGCAACGCGCCGCCTGTCATACAGTCAGCGCGTTGCCGTCTTCGACAGTGCTTGCGGGCTACGCGGCG
Source organism: Acetobacteraceae bacterium (assembly GCA_003164455.1). GTDB lineage: Bacteria > Pseudomonadota > Alphaproteobacteria > Acetobacterales > Acetobacteraceae > Rhodovastum. Next base: position 5,496 of record PLTJ01000433.1, on the reverse strand, counting down.
TGTCCGCCGAGGCCAGGCTATAGATGCTCGCTCTCGACAGATCGAGAGCACAAGACTGCCCAACCGTCGGGGACCATGAGTCTTCAGGCAACAGCACCTCCAATGCCTGACCGGCCAGCGCGAGGCGCACGCGGCGCAAAGGTCCGTTGGCATGCACGCTCAGCACCTGAACCGGCCCGGGACCGGGGAGCAATCCGATCTCGTAGGGCCGGATCAATGCGATTGCCGGTCCGGCCGGACAGGTCGTTTTAATGTCGGTCAGGGACAGGGCATCGAAATGCGCCCGGCCCTGCGTCACCGAACATTCCAGTCGGATCGCCTCGCCCAGGAACTCGTGCACAAACGCATTGGCTGGGCTGGCATACAATCGATCCGGCGAATCGACCTGTTCGATCCGACCGGCGCGCAGCACCGCCACACGATCCGCCATCTCCATCGCCTCGGCCTGATCATGGGTGACAAAGATGGTCGTCAGGCCCATCCGGTCGTGCAGATCCCGCAACCAGATACGAAGGTTCTTGCGTACCTTGGCGTCGAGCGCGCCGAACGGCTCGTCCAACAGAAGCAGCCCGGGCTGGATCGCCAGGGCGCGCGCCAGAGCGACGCGCTGCCGTTGTCCACCGGAAATCTGCTCGGGGTAGCGGCCCGCCAGGTCGCCGATGCCCATCAGGTCGAGCAAGGACCTTACCCGGGCGCGTATGTCCCGCGGCGGTGGACGGCGCCGGCGTGGTTGCACCTCCAGCCCAAATGCCACGTTGCGCGCCACCGTCATGTGACGAAACAGCGCATAGTTCTGGAAGACAAACCCCAGGCTGCGCTCACGGGCGGGGACGCCGTCCATCGACCGTCCGCCGATTTCGATCCGCCCGGAATCAACGAATTCCAACCCCGCGAGCACCCGCAACAGAGAAGTCTTGCCGGACCCCGACGGGCCCAGCAGCGCCACGAATTCACCGCTGGCAACGGACAGGCTGACGCCATCCAGCGCCACCGTCCTGCCAAACGCCTTGCGCAATTCAAAGGCTTCCACCTTCACAGCAATGCCCCGCCCCGCCGTCCGATTCGCCATTCCAGTGTGGCCTTCACGGCCAGGGTCACCAACGCCAGCAGCGACAACAGGCCGGCAATCGTGAAGGCGCCGACCCAGTCGTAGTCATTGAACAAGGCTTCAATCTGAAGGGGCATCGTCATGGTCTGGCCGCGAACGTGGCCGGAAACAACCGCAACCGCCCCGAACTCGCCCATGGCGCGGGCGTTGCACAGCAGCACGCCGTACAGCAACCCCCATCGGATGTTCGGCAGCGTCACGCGCCGGAAGATCTGCCATCCCGTGGCCCCCAGCGTGATCGCGGCCTCCTCCTCGGCCGCTCCCTGCTCCTGCATCAAGGGTATCAGCGTGCGGGCGACAAACGGAAAGGTGACGAACACGGTCGCCAGGATCAGCCCGGGCAGAGCGAAGATGATCCGCACCCCGGCGCGGTCGAGCATCGGCCCGAGCCAGCCATTGGCGCCGAACAGCAGCACCCACACCAGGCCGGAGATGACCGGCGAGACCGAGAAGGGCAGCTCGATCAGTGTGATCAGCAGGCGGCGTCCGGGGAAGCGGAAGCGGCCGATGCACCACGCCGCGGCCAGCCCGCAGACCGTGTTGAGCGGCACGCTGACCGCAGCGACGACAAGGGTCAATTCGATCGCCGCGATCGCTTCCGGCTCGACCAGGGCGCCGACGACCGCGCCCAGCCCGTGGGCGAAGGCTTCGACGAACACCACCACCAGCGGCAACAGCAACAGCACGACCAGCAGAAGGATCGTCAGCACGATCAACCCAGCCTGGATCGCCGGCCGTTCGGTGGTCGGTGCAAGCGGCGCGCCGGCGATGCCAGAAACAGGGGTCATGACGCGCGCCTCCCCATCCGCCATTGCAGCAGATTGAGCAGCAACAGGATGGCGAACGACGCCAGCAACATCACCAGCGCCAACGCCGCCGCGCCGGCGTAATCGAGCTGCTCCAGGCGAATCACGATCAGCAACGGAGCGATCTCGCTGATCATCGGCATATTGCCGGCGATGAAGATCACCGAGCCGTACTCACCGATGCCGCGCGCCAGCGCCGCGGCGAACCCGGCCAGCAGCGCCGGCATCAGGGCCGGCAGCACGACACGGCGCAGCGTCTGCGCCCGGGTGGCGCCAAGCGTCGCCGCAACCTCTTCCGCCTCCAACGGCAAATCCATCAGCACAGGCTCAAGGGTACGAACCACAAAGGGCAAGCCGACAAAAACCAGCGCAACCAGGATTCCAAGCGGGGTATAGGCGACCTTGATGCCGAGCGGGGTCAGCAGCATGCCGATCCAGCCCTTGGGCGCGAACAACGCGGTCAGCGCGATTCCGGCCACCGCGGTCGGCAGCGCAAGCGGCATGTCGATCAGGGAATCCGCCAGATTGCGGCCAGGAAACCGATAGCGGACCATCACCCAGGCAACAAGCAGGCCGAACGGAACATTCACCGCGGCGGCAAGCACCGCTGCTCCGAAGCTCAGCCGCAGCGCCGCCAGCACCCGAGGCTCCGCGATCGAATGCCACACCCCCGCGACGCCCAAAGTCCATGGTCGCAGCACCAGCAGCGCGAGCGGCAGCACCACGATCAATGACAGCCAGGCCAACGTGATCCCCAGGGTCAGCGCAAACCCCGGCAGTGCCGAACGGCTGGTTCGCAACCTCATTGACCCGGCGTAAAGATGCGGTCGAACAGTCCGCCATCGGCGAAATACCGGGCCTGCGCGATGTCCCAGCCGCCGAAATCCTGGATCGTCACCATCTTCAGCGCCGGATAGCGCTCGGCGTACTGTCCCATTACCTCGGGATCCCGCGGGCGATAATAGTGCCTGGCGATGATCGTCTGAGCTTGCCGCGTGTAGAGGAATTCGAGATACGCTGTCGCCGCGGCGCGCGTGCCCTTCTTGTCGACGACGCGGTCGACCACCGACACCGGCGGCTCGGCCAGGATGCTGAGCGACGGATAGACGATCTGGCAGGCATCCGACCCGAATTCCTGGCGGGCCAGCCACGCCTCGTTCTCCCACGCCAGCAGCACGTCGCCCAGGCCGCGCTGGACAAAGCTGTTGGTGGCACCGCGCGCACCGGTATCCAGCACCGGCACCTGGTGGAGCAGGCGACGCATGAAGTCCTCGGCGGACGCTTCGGTCGCGCCGGGCTGGCGTTCCGCCCAGGCCTGCGCCGCCAAAAAATTCCAGCGCGCGCCGCCCGAGGTTTTCGGGTTCGGCGTGATCACCGCCACGTCGGGCTTGAGCAGGTCCGGCCAGTCGCGCACGCCCTTGGGATTGCCGGCGCGCACCAGGAACACGATCGTGCTGGTGTACGGCGCGGAATTGTCCGGCAGCCGCTGCTGCCAGTCCATCGCAACAAGGCCGCGGCGCGCCAGCGCGTCGATATCGGCGGCGAGCGCCAACGTCACAACGTCGGCCTGCAGCCCGTCCAGCACAGCGCGTGCCTGGGCGCCGGACCCGTCATGCGACTGGTTGATCGTGATCCCTTGCCCGGTCTTCTCGCGCCACACCGTGCCGAAGGCGGGATTGATCTCGCGGTACAGTTCCCGGGTCGGGTCGTAGGACACATTCAGGAGGGTCGTTTCCGCCGCCACGACACGCCCGGCCGGGGCGAGCAACCCCGCCGTTGCGCCGATTATCGTGCGGCGGGTCAGAGTTGAATGCGACACGGAAACCTGCGTTCTCCCTGGACAGGACACACTTAGCCGATACAGGCATTTTGTTCATAGCATGGGTGGGATATCGCCGCTGTGTCAATCGGCATGATACCGCGTCAGGCCGGATGGCTCGGTGGTGCGCTCAATGCCCCAGGGGCACGGGCGCCGGCAGTGACGCATGAAGGCAAGGTCCGGCGCGACGACACGCCGACCGATGGACGTGCCAAGCGCCGATGGGACGGCGCCGCCGGCCTTACTTCGTGCCGTACAACCGATCGCCGGCGTCACCCAGGCCGGGGCGGATGTAGCTGTGTTCGTCCAGGCAGCGGTCGATCGCGGCGGTGAACAGCGGCACGTCGGGGTGTTCGGCGGTGAAGGTGGACAGGCCCTCGGGGGCGGCGATCAGACACACCAGCCGGATCTGGGCCGCCCCGGCCCGCTTCAGCAGCGTCACCCCGGCCGCCGCCGAATGGCCGGTCGCCAGCATCGGGTCCACCACGATAACCAGCCGTTCGCCGATATCCTCGGGCAGTTTCAGGTAGTATTGCACCGGCGCCAGGGTCTGCGGGTCGCGGTACAGGCCGATATGCCCCACCCGCGCCCCCGGCACGGCCTCGAGCATGCCGTCCAGGATGCCGTTGCCGGCGCGCAGAATCGGCACGAAGCACAGTTTCTTGCCGGAAAGCTGCGGCGCCTGCATGCGTTCCAGCGGGGTTTCCACTTCGACGTCGTGCAACGGCAGGTCGCGGGTGACCTCGTAGCACATCAGCAGGCTGATCTCGCGGGCGATCCGGCGGAACCCGGCCGTCGAGGTCGCTTTGTCGCGCAGCAGCGTCAACTTGTGCTGCACCAGCGGATGGTCGATGACCGTGACGGTCGGAAAACGGTCTGTCATGCCTGCAAATTCCCTTCAGAACGAAACGCAACTTTCGGTCAGCGCGAGCCCGACCGATTCCTGCGCGAAGCGTCGCCGGTAGTCGGCGCGGATCGCCTCCAGCGCGGCGAGCGTCGCGCTGCCGGGCGCGGCCAGCACGATCACCAGCGTCGAGGGCTCGGACGTGATCTGCCCGCTGGCCTGCCCGCGCCACTGTCCGTAGCCATCCAAAACGGTGAAGCCGGCCGGGAAGCGCGGCGTCACCGCCTCGGCCAGGAAGTTTCGCCACGCCGCCGCGTCCACCGTCGCGCCGCCCGCGGTGCGGCCGAAATAGAGTTCGGCGGTGAGCATCGGCGCGCCCGCCAGCCCGGCGCAGCCCGGCGCCGGCGCGGCGCAGCCGGTCAGCAGCGCGAGCAACAGAAGGACGCCGGCAGCCCTCATGGCGCGGCCTTGGGCGCGGTGCGTCGCTTGATCCGTTCCCGGGCCGCCTGAAACACGACGTACAGGACGGGGATGACGAAAATCCCGAACACGCTGGCCGCGATCATGCCGCCGAACACCGGCGTTCCCACGTTGCGCCGGGCCAGCATGCTCGGCCCCTCGGCGATCACCAGGGGCAGCAGGCCGAGGATGAAGGCGAAGCTGGTCATCATCACCGGCCGGAAGCGCAGCCGCGCCCCTTCGGTGGCCGCCTGCAGCAGCGGCACGCCGCGCTCGCGCTGGTCCTTGGCGAATTCGACGATCAGGATGCCGTTCTTCGCTGCCAGCCCGATCAGCACCACCATGCCGATCTGCCCGTACAGGTCGAGTGTCAGCCCGGCCAGCACAATGGCGCCATAGGCGCCGAGCACGCCCACCGTGACCGACAGCAGCACTGGCACCGGGATGGTCCAGCTCTCGT
>PLTJ01000305.1 GCA_003164455.1 Acetobacteraceae bacterium | reverse complement strand
TGCGGCCGTGGGTGGTGGTGCGGGAACGATGAGCGGGCATGGCGGGGCTCCTCAGATTTAGCCGGCATGTGAGCCCAACCGGGCGCCGGCTTCAACCCCGGCGTTATGGGCCGGCCTGATATGACCCGACGGGCTTAGCGTTGAATTTTGCGTCAAATGTTATATATTTATAAGAATTGAGAGCAACCTATGTGCCGGGCAATGCCTAAATTTCGCCCCTGGCAGGGCTGGAACCGGACTGAATGCCCCTAAGGCGACTCATCGTGCTGGTATTCCTCGCGCTGGCGCTCCATTGGGCGCCGGCACGGGCGGGTGCGCTCACGGCCACCGAGTTGGCCGAGGCCCAGGCGGAGCTGTCCGGGTTCAACATGATCCTGTCGGGCAACCTGACCTCCAGCGCCGAGACCGAGGGCGCCGCCGTGATCGGCGGCAGCCTCACCGGCGCCACCCATTTCTGCTTCAACGGCTGCACCGGCGACGTCGGCCCGGTCAGCCCGGGCGGCCCGTCCTATGGCGCGCTCACGGTGTACGGCAACGTCAACAGCTCCGTCACCATGGCCAACGGCGACATCGACGTCGGCGGCAACGTCGCTTCCGGCGTCACGATCGAAATGAGCCACAACGGCAACGCCTATGTCGGCGGCGGCAATGCCGGGCAGATCAGCGACGGCAACCTGTATGTGACCGGGGCGAATACCGGCAGCGTGCAGAACGGCACCGCCTATACCGGTGAGCCCTTGCCCACCACCTTCCCTTACGGTTCGTACGCCGGCACCTTCGGCAACCCGCTGGCCGATCTGTCAACCACCCTGGCAACGCTCAACCCGACCCTGTCGATCACGTCGAATCCGGGCAGCAACTACGTGTTCAACGCCATGCCGACGTTGCAGAACGGCGTGCTAGTGACGGTTTACCAGATCAGCGCCTCCCTGCTGTCGAACATGCAGAACATATCCGGGTTCAACCTGAACGGCGCCGACGTGGTGATCGTCAACGTGCTCGGTTCCACGACCAGCCTGCCGAACCTCAACAATTTCACCGGCGCGGGCGCCGTCATCTGGAACCTTGTCGACGAAACCGGCGGCCTTTCAATAAGTTCCTGGGCCGGCACGGTGCTGGCGCCCGACGCCGCCGTGACCAACAACAGCATCCTGACCGGGACGCTGGTGGCCAACTCGCTCACCCAGGACGCCGAGTTGCACAGTCAGCCATTCACCGGCGACCTGGCGTTCCTGGCCGTGCCGGAACCGCCGGACTGGGCCGTGATGGCCGGCATGCTGCCCCTGCTCATCCTGCTGCGCCGACGCCGGGCGTGACGCCAGGGGGCAGGTGCGGCAGTGTGGATTCAGCAGGACGTGGATTTTCGCATGCCTCATCCCGAGCCCGACCCAGCCGCCACGGAATTGCGGCGGTTGCTCAACATCATGGCCGCGTTGCGCGACCCGGTCCGGGGTTGTCCGTGGGATGTCACGCAGGATTTTTCCTCCATCGCCTCCTACACGATCGAGGAAGCCTACGAGGTGACCGACGCCATCCTGCGGCGCGACTTCTCCGCCCTGCCCGACGAGCTGGGGGATTTGCTGTTCCAGGTGGTTTACCACGCCCGCATGGCGGAGGAGGAAGGCCGCTTCGATTTCGCCGAGGTGGCGCGCCACATCGCGGACAAGATGGTGCGGCGGCATCCGCATGTGTTCGGTGACGCGGCGGCGCGGGAGGCGGGAATGCACGCCGTGGCGTGGGACGAGCAGAAACGCGCCGAGCGGGCGGAGCGGGCGGAAACCGGCACGCTGGCCGGCATTCCGATCGGATTGCCGGCCTTGGCCCGGGCGGAAAAGCTGACGCGGCGGGCGGCGCGGGTGGGGTTCGACTGGCCGGACGCGGAGGCCGTGCTGGCGAAGCTGGACGAGGAAGTGGCTGAGCTGCGGGCCGAGCTGGAGGGCGCCGATCCGGCACGGTTGGCCGACGAACTGGGCGACATGCTGTTCGTGATGGCGAACCTGGCGCGCAAGCTGGGGCTGGATGCGGAGCGCTGCCTGCGGGAAGCAAACCAGAAATTCGCGCGCCGGTTCGGGGCGGTGGAGGCGGCGCTGGCGGCGGCGGGGCGGACGCCCGACGATGCCTCGCTGGAGGAGATGGAGGGGTTGTGGCAGGTGGTGAAGCGAGCGGAACGGGGCGGCTGAAACCGTGAGCGCGGGCACCCTCACCCGCCACGCGGCCGGATCAGGATGTAATTGATCGTCAGATGCAGCGTCGCCTCGTCCTGCGGCGTGGACAGCGGGAACGGCGGCAACCTGGCGTCGCGGAAGATCGCCAGCGAACCCATGTCGAGCCACTGGCTGCCCGAGCGCATCTCCAACTCCACCGAATGCACGCGGCCCGTGCGGTCCAGCAACACGCGCAGCCGGTTGGTGCCATCCTCGCCATTCTCCGCGGCCTGGGGGGGATAGAAGCCGTGCCGATCCCACCACGCCTGTAGCGCGCGCTCCCAGTCCTCACCGAGATCGGCGCCTTCGATGCGCACCATGCCGGTGGGGGTCGTCGGGTTGATGGGCACCGCCCCTTTACTGGCACGCGCCTCCGGCCCGATCGCGAGGTCCATGCTGCCACGCTGCGGCGGCCGGGCGGCCTCCGGCGGTGGCGCGGCGCCCAGATCGGCAAACGAACGCGCGACCGGGCGCGGGAACGGCGCCGGGCGCGCGGGAGCCGGCCTGGCCGGCGGTGGCGGGGCCGGCAGCGGCTTTTCCTGCGGCGGCGTGGGCAACTCGGGCGCGGATGCCGCCGGCGGACGTGGGGCGATTTCCGGCTCCGGCGCCAGTACCGTCGGCGCCTCGGGCACGCCCGCCGGCACCATCACCACGTCCACGGTCCCGGGCTCCGCGACGTCGATCAGCGCGGGCTGGCGCGGCGGGAAAGACAGCAGCGCCAGCAGCAGCACCAGGTGCAGCAGCGCCGACAGCGGCAGCGAGAGACGCAGCGACGGCGATCGTGCCTCGCTACTCATGCTCCATCAGCACCAGGCCCCCGTTGGGCGTCAACCGCTGCTCCAGCCGGGCCTGACCGAACATCAGGATCGAGACGATGACCAGGTAATAGACCAACGCCACCGCGTAGAACTCGGTGTAGCGGAACGAGGCGTTGCTGGCCCGCGTGGTGGTGGCCAGCAGCTCCTGCAGTGAAATCACCGAGGCGAGCGAGGTCGTCTTCAACAGGGTGATGAACTCGTTCACCGTGGGTGGCACCGCCACCCGCAGGCATTGCGGCAGCACGACGAGAAAAAACGCCTGCATGCGCGTCAGCCCCAGCGCGGCGGCGGCGGCGTGCTGGCCATCCTCCACCGCCAGCAGCGCGGCGCGGTTGATCTCCGACTGGTAGGCGGTCTCGTTCAGGCTGAGTGCCAGCCAGGCCGCCAGGAACGGCGTGAACCAGTCGTCGCGAAAGGCGGGAATGAGCTGCGGCAACGCGTTCCAGACGAACAGCAGCAACAGCAGCACCGGGGTGCCGCGGAAGAACCACACATAGCCCTGCGCCGCGACCCGCAGGCCGCGGCGCGGCGAGGCGGACATCAGGGCCACCACCAGGCCCAGCGCGATGCCGACCCCATGGGAGGCCACGCTGAGCGCGATGGTGATCAGCGCGCCATCCAGGAACGGCCAGGAGAACAGCGCGTCGAGGAAAAGGTTGGTGTCGAACTCCACGATACCGGCGTACCTATTCCGGCCAGGTCAGCGCGGTGGCGGCGGCGCTGGCGGGGAGCTGCCATTTGGCGGCGATCTTGGCCAGCGTGCCGTTGGCCCGCAGCGCCTCGATGTCGGCTTTCACCAGTTTGTAGTCGGCCGGGTTCTTGGCGAAGAAGATGCCGAACTGGTCGGCGGCCGGGTAGGTGTAGGCGATGGCGAACTGGCCTTTCTGCGCCACCGCGCGCCAGGCGGCTTCGGTGTCCTGGGTGATGGCCGCCGCGGCGCGCCCGGTGGTGAGCTGCTGCACCGCGTCCGCACCGCCCGGATAGGACTGAATGGTAAGGCCGGGCTGGCCCTTCGCCTTCAGCGCGTCATCCAGCGCGTGCAGGCGCTTTTCGTACACCGTGCCGGCCTGAACACTGACCACTTTTCCTGACAGGTCCTCGGGTTTGGCGATGTTCTTCGTCTTCGCGCTGACCAGGAGAACCTGGCTGGTGGCGATGTACGGCACGCCCTGGAAATGGGCGAGGCGCTCCGGGGTGATGAAGGCGCCGCTCATCATCATGCCGCAGCGCTTGGCGTCCAGCCCCGGCATCAGGCCGGTGAAGTCCATGGCGATGATGCGCAAGGGGACGCCCCAGCGCTTGGCCAGCGCGGCGGCGATGTCGAGGTCGAAGCCGACGGGCTGCTTGTCGCCAGGGTGCTGGAAGAACTCCATCGGCGCGTAGGTCGGGTCGGTGCACAGGCTCAGCGTGCCGCCTTGGACGAAGGAGGGGGCGGCGGCGGATGCCGAAGGCGGCACCGCGGCCTGGACCGGCATGGCGGCGAACGCGAGGGCGACGGTGGCGAAAGCGAGCGGCAGGCGCATGGCACGGGACTCCCTTGTTTGTCACGGCAACGAAGCATGACCGATGCCGCACCCGGGCGAAAGTGCCCGCGGCTATGTTTCGCGGCAGGTGTGTTCGCCGCCGCGCGCAAAACCAGGACTCATACCGATCGCCGTTACCCCCCTATGGGTCAACGGCGATCGGTATGAGTATTTTCCGAGGCTGCCGAACCAACGCAACCGACCGGTAGGATACGGCAATGACCCTCGAAAAAGGCAGGTAAAAAATGAACAACATCCGGGCTATCGTCATGGCGACGGCACTTGCCGCGGCAAGCGTGGTTGCCGCGGGTCCGTTCAATCGCGCCAACGCGGCGCCGGCCGATCTCAACCGGGACGCCGACCAGGCCCTGCAGATGCTTTACCAGGCCAGTCCCGCCGCGGCATCGCTGTCGAAGAAGGCGTCGGCCATCCTGATTTTCCCCAACGTCGTCAAAGCCGGACTGTTTTTCGGCGGGGCGTTTGGTGAAGGCGAACTGATGCAGGGGTCGAAGATCGACAGCTACTATAACTCGGTTACCGCTTCCTGGGGCTTGCAGGCCGGCGCGCAGTCCTACGGATACGCGGTGTTTCTGATGAACAGAAGGGCCGTGAACTACGTCCATTCCACGCACGGATGGGAAATCGGCGTTGGGCCGACGGTCGTCATCGTGGACGAGGGCGTGGCCAAGAATCTGTCCACCTCGACGCTGAAGAAGGACGCTTACGCCTTCATTTTCGATCAGAAAGGACTGATGGCCGGGGTCAGCATCGAGGGCACGAAGATTTCCAGAATCAAGCCCTGATTGAAACCTGACTCCTGACTTTGCGCGCGGTCCCCCCCAACCAACGCCGCGCGCCGCCGCCGGCCCGGATGATGGCAGCATCGTCCGGGCCGGTTGGCATCAGGGCTCCATGTGGGACAGGGCGCTCACCATCGGCTCGCTGGGGATCTTCAGGATGCCCGTGAAGGGATTGTCCATCTCCAGGATGAGGAAGATCGAGCCGCCGATCGCCAGCGAACAGACCAGAAAGGCGACCACCACGGTGCCGTTGCGCGGGGCATTGAGGCCGAAGCTGGCGAACAGCAGGGTGATCCAGGAGACCAGGATGACGATCACGACCGGCCGCACGCTGGGGCCGTTCTGCTCGATCAGCAGCCAGCGCTGGCGCAACAGGGAAACGTTGATCTGCAACGCCTGGTCCTGCAGCCAGCGCTGCCCGGCGTCCACCGGGGTGAGCGCGCGGATCGCCTCGCGGACATGTTCCAGCGTCTGGCCGGCCTCCCGGTTTTCCACCACCACCGGACCTTCGCCCGGTTTGGGCCAGACGTCGCGCAGCGCCTGGGCGGTGTACTGGCGCAACAGCACGCGCGGCGCGGCGGCGGCGTTGCCGTAGTCGCGCAGGGTCTCGTTCAGCAGGATGAGTTCGGCGGCGTAGCTGCGGTTGTCGTGATCGGCGGTGTCATAGCTGGACTTGGCGGTGGCGATCAGCAGGCCCAGCACCAGCGAGGCCATGACCGACAGCATGCCGGTGCCGAGCCGGATGACGTCCTGCGTCTCCTTCGTCAGGTGGGCTTTCGGCACGATGCGGTGCAGCGCCAGTCCGCCGACGCCGCCGGCGAAGACGCACAGGGTGACGACGAGGCTGGCGGTGATGGAGTTCATCGGGCGCCGTCAGGTGTCGCGACAGGTGTGGTTGGGGCGAGTGGCGTGGGAGCGGTCATGCGCTATCCCCGGGCTGGCCACCGTGCTCGTTTCGGCACGACAGCAACGGAGCGTAGACCGACACTCCGCCCCCGGCAACCGGGGGCGCCGGACTTCCTGTCATGGCAACGGACGCCAGTTCTGACTGTTGTCTCGACCCCTCCCGGGGGCGGGGTCAGCCGGAGCGGAGGCGGCGCG
>PLTJ01000101.1 GCA_003164455.1 Acetobacteraceae bacterium | reverse complement strand
GGGATTCGAACCCACGAACCCTTGCGGGTTGGCGGTTTTCAAGACCGCTGCCATAGACCGCTCGGCCACCCGTCCTAGCAGGCGCGCACAATAGAAGCCGCGGTGCCACCCCATCAAGCCACGCCCCTTCCGCCTCCCCCAGCGGCACGCCCTGTGCCACAGTGCCGGCGGCAGGGGGAGGGCGCGCATGCGCACCGATGCACGGGGTCTGCAACTTTCGACCGACCAGGACGCCGCCGCAACGGGCTTCGATAACGCCGTCGCGGCCCATCTGAGCACCCGAACCGGCCTGGCCCGGCTGGTCAAGACGATGCTGCACGCCGATCCCGACTTCGCCCTTGGTCATTGCCTGGACGGCATCGGTGCCATACTCGCCTATGACGGCCGCATGGTGCCGGCCGCCGCCACCGCGCCCGGCGCCACCTCGCGCGCGGTGCGATCAAAGGTGGGGTTCCGGAACGGCCATAAAGGGGACTAGGCTCCAGTGGCAATTCGGAGAGCGCAGATGCACGCGATAACGAAGATATTGCTGGGGATCATGCCGCTGGCCGCCGCGCTGCCGGCGCTGCCGGCATCGGCGCAGTCGCCCGCCGCCTTGCCGCCGGACCCCGCGTCCATCTGGTCGCTCCAGGTCGAGAACGCCTCCATCTCCACGGACGCGCTGGCGGACCGCGACTACACCAACGGCATCCGGCTCGGCTGGACCTCGGCCGAGGGCGCCGTGCCGGGCTTCCTGCAAGGCATCGGGCAGACCCTGTGGGGCGACGGACGGCAGCGCATCGCCGTCGATCTCACCCAGCAGATCTACACGCCGACCGACAATACCGTCGCCAACCCGCCGCTCACCGACCGTCCCTATGCCGGCGTGATGATGGGCACCGCGTCGCTGATCCACGACAATGCCGCCGCGCGCAGCGTGCTCGCGCTCGGGCTTGGCCTGGTCGGCCCGTCGGCGCTCGGCGAGCAGGTGCAGAACGGCTTTCACAGCGTGCTCGGCNNTCGGCGGGCTGGAGACCGATGCGCTGCCCGAACTCACGGCCGCGGCGGGCAATTTGCGCATCTATGCCCAGGCCGGCGTGACCATGCGGCTCGGCCAGGGGCTGGACAGCGACTACGGCGTGGCGCGCCTCCTGCCCGGCCTGACCGGCACCGACGTGTTCCGCCCGACCCGCCCGGTCGCCTGGTATGTGTTCGTCGGCGCCGACGGCCAGGCGGTGGCGCACGACCTCACGCTGCAGGGCAACACCTGGCAGGACAGCCGCAGCGTCAAGATCGTTCCGGAGGTGGCCGAAATACAGGCCGGCCTGGCGGTCATGGTGCACGGCGTGCGGATGACCTACACGCAGGTGATGCAGACCCAGGAGTACCAGCACCAGAGGGGCGGACTGCACCAGTTGGGCTCGCTCGCCTTGTCCGTGCGATTCTGATGCGCATCGGCATCATCGCGCCCGGTGCCATGGGGGCGGCGGTGGCGCAGCGCCTGCGCGCGCGTGGCGCCACCGTGGCGGTAACCCTGCACGGCCGCGGCCCCGCCAGCGCCGCGCGCGCCGCCGGGCTGGCGGTGCAGGCGAGCGAGGCGGCGCTGGCGGGCTGGGCGGACGTGATCCTGTCCATCCTGCCGCCGGGCGAGGCGGCCGGGCTGGCCGAGCGGCTGGCGCCGGTGCTGTGCCCGCGCGGGGCGGCCGTAATCTTCGCCGATTGCAACGCGGTCAGCCCCGACACGGTGCGGGCCATCGCGGCATCCTTGCCCGGCGTGCGGGTAGCCGACGTCGGCATCATCGGCGGGCCGCCGAAAGGCGAGGGGCCGGGGCCGCGCTTCTATGCCTCCGGCGAGGCGGCGGAAGCGCTGCGGCCGCTGGCGGGCTGGGGCCTCGATGTGCGCCCGATCGGCGGCGGCATCGGCGCCGCGTCGGCTCTCAAGATGAGCTACGCGGGCATTGCCAAGGGCCTGGTCGCGATCGCCAGCGCCATGGCGCTGGCTGCGGCGCGCGCCGGCGCGGCGGAGGCGCTGTTCGCCGAACTGGCCGAAAGCCAGCCGGCGCTGCTGGCCCACCTGCGCCGCTCCTTGCCGGGCATGCCGGACAAGGCCTATCGCTGGGTGGCGGAGATGGAGGAAATCGAGGCTTTTCTCGAGGGCATGCCGTTCGCCCCGGCATTCCAGGCGGCGGCGCGGCATTACGAAGCGATCGCGGCCGATCGGGCGCAACCCGCGCCGGACGGGCCGGTGGCGCAACTCGCCGCGCTGTTCGCCCCGCCCCCGACGGCGGCGGAAAAACCATGACTGCGGAGCAGCGGCTGAAGGAACTCGGCATCACCCTGCCGGCGCCGACGACTCCGATCGGCAACTACGTGCCGTGGCGCATCGGTGGCGGGCTGTTGTTTCTCTCCGGTGTCGGGCCGCAGCATGTCGACGCCGCCTTCCCCACCGGCCAGGTGACGCGCGAGCTTTCCGTCGAGCAGGCCTATCAGGCGGCGCGGCTGTGCGGGCTGGCGTTGCTCGGCAACATGCGCGCGGCGCTCGGCTCGCTCGACCGGGTGGCGGCGGTGCTGAAGGTGTTCGGCATGGTGAACGCGCCGGCCGGCTTCACCGAGCAGCCCAAGGTCATCAACGGCTGCACCGACCTGTTCGTCGAGGTGCTGGGCGAAGCCGGCCGGCCGGCCCGCTCGGCGGTCGGCATGGGCAGCCTGCCCGGCAACATCGCCACCGAAATCGAAGCGATCGTGCTGATCCGCGACTGATGCCAACGGGCGGAATGGCTGACCCTTCCGCGAACTCCTTCTCCCAACCGGGGAGGCAAGGGGGGCAAAACCCGGGCACGCAGGTGCAGCATACGACGAGACTCGTCATGCGCGCCCCCGGGCTCTTTGACCCGGGGGTGTCCCGCGTATCCACGCCGAGCCGTTCCGCAGGCNNGGGAGAGAGTGGCATTATAACACTTTGATATTGTTATCAAAAATCATAGCATTTTCGTCTGTGTAGGAACTGTGTAGGACAACCAAGCGAATTTTCGTATCTCACCCTCGAAGCGTACCCTGATTTGGCCTCCGCGGCCATGAGAAAGGTGGCAAGGCCCCCCTCTTGCGCTCCGCCGTCGGCTCTGCATTGGCACTCCGAGGGACGATCGGATGAGTCCGGTCGATGCCCTGCGTATGATACAGGATCGCGCCACCGATCTCGGCATGCGCGTCCGCTGCCATATCGCGGCTAATCAACGTGTGGCAGCTTCAGCTCCCCGGTCTGGAGGTGTTCACCATTGCGGATGAACGGCTCAAGCTCCTTCAATCCCACTTTCAGGCTCTTAAATCGTGTGACGCGGTGCTTCATGGGCCATTAGCCATTCATGCAAACGATTCGATACGTTTGCGGCAGATATCGAGCATCTCTTTGACAATCTTTCTTGCCTCCGCAGTGTGTTCGATAGCCTTGGGCAAGGTAATCCGGTCAACGACGCCTGTAGCGCGACAATTAGCGTG
>PLTJ01000162.1 GCA_003164455.1 Acetobacteraceae bacterium | reverse complement strand
ACGCCCCCGGCGCCTTCGCGCAGGTCATGCGCGGCGAAGGGCGGTTTACCACCATTGTCGAGCCGCCGTGACGCACTCAGCGTGGGCGGCTGAACCCTGAGGAGGTTGCGGTGGCGGCCGAACTGATTGGTCTGAAGCAGGATCTCATGCGCCGCATGGACGGCGCGCTCGACACCCTGAAGCGTGAATTCGCGGGGCTGCGCACCGGGCGCGCCAATCCGGGGCTGCTGGAGCCGGTGCGCGTCACCGCCTACGGCAACGAAATGCCGCTGCCGCAGGTCGGCACCATCGCGGTGCCGGAGTCGCGCATGATCACGGTGCAGGTCTGGGACCGCAGCTTGGTCCACGCGGTGGTGATCGCCATCCGCGATTGCGGCCTCGGCCTTAACCCGGCCGCCGATGGCCAGTTGGTTCGTGTGCCCATCCCGCAGCTCACCGGCGAGCGCCGCATCGAGCTGGCCAAGGCCGCCCATCGCTACGCCGAGGGGGCCAAAGTGGCGGTGCGTGGCGTCCGCCGCGACGGCATGGACCAGTGCAAAACGCTTGAGAAGAAGTCGTTGATCAGCCAGGACGACGAGAAGCGCTGGGCCGAGGAGGTGCAGAAACTCACCGACTCCTACATCCGGCACGTCGACGACTCCCTGGCCGAGAAAGACAGGGAAATCAAACAGGTCTGAGGTTGAGGCGGAACCAGGTGCCAGCCAGGACGGAGGCCGCGTCGCCGGCCGGGGAGGTGGCCGAACGTGCCGCCGCCGACACGCCGCCATGCCACGTCGCCATCATCATGGACGGCAACGGCCGCTGGGCCGCGGCCCATGGCCTGCCGCGCGTCGCCGGGCATCGGGCCGGCGCGCAGGCGGTCCGTCGCACCGTCGAGACCGCCATCCGCCACGGCGTCAGCTGGATCACCCTGTATGCCTTCAGCAGCGAGAACTGGCGCCGCCCCGCCGGCGAGGTGCTCGACCTCACCGGCCTGCTGCGCCACTACCTGCGCAACGAGGTCAGGGAACTGAAGGGTGAAGGCGTGCGGCTGCGCTTCATCGGCGACCGTGACCGCTTCGAGCCCGACATCGTCGCCGACCTGGCTCACGCCGAGGCTGACACCGCCGGCAATTCGCGGCTGAACCTGACGCTCGCGCTGTCCTATGGCGGGCGTGCCGAGATCGCCGCCGCCGCCCGCACCGCCGCCCGTGCCGCCCTGCAGGGCCGCCTCGACCCCGAGACGATCGACGAGGCCAGTTTCTCCGGCCTGCTCTCCACCGCCGCCATGCCGGACCCCGACCTGATCATCCGCACCAGCGGCGAGCAGCGTCTGTCCAACTTCCTGCTCTGGCAGTCCGCCTACGCCGAATTGTTGTTCCTCGACGTGCTTTGGCCCGATTTCGGTCCGGCGCATTTCGCCGAGGCGATGGCCGAATACGCCCGCCGCGAGCGCCGGTTCGGTGCCCGGCCGGCCTGACCCCACCCGGCCCGGGCCGGCGGCGGCGGTGGTCGGCGGCCTTCGCTGGGGTGACCTGCGCAAGCGCGTCATCTCTGCCGTGCTGCTGGCGCCGCTCGCGCTGGTCTGCCTGTGGCTCGGCGCCTGGTGGTGGACGGCGCTGCTGGCCATCGCCGCCGCCGGGCTCGCGGTGGAATGGGTGCACCTGTGCGGCGGCCGGCTCGCCAGCCCGGCGGGCCTGGTCCTCCTGGTCGCCGTGCTCGCCGCTGGCGCCGCCGCGGCCGGCGAGAGGGAACTGCTGGGCCTGGGGCTGATCGCGGCCGGCTTCCTGCTGGTCTGGCGGCTCGGCGGCCGCGCCGGGCTGGCCGCCGGCGTCCCCTATCTGGGCGTGGCCATGGTGGCTTTGGCCTGGCTGCGCGGCGACGGCGACGCCGGCCGCGATAACGTATTGTTTCTGCTGCTGGTGGTCTGGGCCAGCGATATCGGCGCCTACACGGCCGGGCGCCTGGTGGGCGGGGCCAAACTCGCCCCCCGCATCTCGCCATCCAAGACGTGGTCCGGCGCGATTGGCGGGCTGCTCGCCGCCATGGCGGTCGGCGCGGCGGCCGCGCTGGCGTTGCACGGGGCCGGGCTGGCGCACGTCCTGGCCGTGGCGGCGGGCATCGGGGTCGCGGCGCAGCTCGGCGACCTGCTGGAGAGTGCGCTGAAGCGGCATTACGGCGTCAAGGATTCCGGCCGGCTGATTCCCGGTCATGGCGGCCTGCTGGACCGCCTCGACGGCGTGCTCACCGCCGCCCCGATAGCGGCATTGCTGGCGGTAGTGGCCGGCCAAGGCGTAGTGTTGTGGCAATGAACCCCGATTGCATGAAAACCGTCACCGTATTGGGCAGCACCGGCAGCGTCGGCACCCAGACCGTCGAGCTGCTGGCCGCCGATCCGCTTGCCTTCCGGGTGGTCGCCCTGGTCGGCGGGCACAACGTTGCCTTGCTGGCAGCCCAGGCGCGTGCACTCGGCGCCAGCCGCGCCGTCATCGCCGATCCCACCTGCCACGCCGCCCTCGCCGAGGCGCTCGCCGGCACAGCCATCGAGGTCGCCAGCGGCGCCGAGGCGGTGATCGAGGCCGCCGCGCTGGAAGCCGACTGGACCATGGCCGCCATCACCGGCGCCGCTGGCCTGCCGTCCACGCTGGCCGCCATCCGCCGCGGCCGGTNNGATTCCGAGCACAACGCCATCTTCCAGTCGATGGCCGACGGCAACCACGGCGCCGTCGAGCGGATCGTGCTCACCGCCTCCGGCGGCCCGTTCCGCACCGCCTCGCTGGATGACATGCGCATCGCCCCGCCCGAGGCGGCGCTGCGCCATCCGATCTGGTCGATGGGGGCGAAAATCTCCATCGACAGCGCCACCATGATGAACAAGGGCCTCGAGCTGATCGAGGCGGCCCGTCTGTTCGCGCTGTCGGCGGAGCGGATCGGCGTGCTGATCCACCCGCAATCCGTCATCCACGGCCTGGTCTACTACACCGACGGCAGCGTCATGGCCCAGCTCGGCAGCCCCGACATGCGGGTGCCGATCGCCCATACCCTGGCCTGGCCCGGCCGCATCGTCACCGCGGCGCGGCGGCTCGATCTGGCCGCGGTGGCCCGGCTGGAGTTCTCCGAGCCCGACCTCGAGCGCTTTCCGGCCCTGGTTCTTGCCCGTGACGCCTTGCAGGCCGGGGGCGGCGCCCCCACCATCTTGAGCGCGGCCAACGAGGTCGCGGTGCAAGCCTTCCTGTCTCGCCGCATCGGCTTCCTCGATATCGTCGGCACCGTCGCGCGCGCGCTCGACGAGATGGGCTCCCTGCCGGCGGATACGCTGGACCAGGTGGTCGATCTCGACGCCCGGGCCCGCATCGTCGCCAACCGGATTTGCGCCACCCTGGCTTCCGCCGCCTGAGGACAGCATGTTCGATTTCCTGCCCGTGATCCTGCGCACGCCGTTGGCCTTCGGCATCGTCCTGGGGGTGCTGGTGTTCATCCACGAGCTCGGCCACTACCTGGCGGCGCGCTGGTGCGGCGTGCATGTCGAAACGTTCTCGATCGGCTTCGGCAGCGCGGTTGTCTCCTGGACCGACCGGCTCGGCACGGTGTGGAAGATCGCCTGGCTGCCGCTTGGCGGCTACGTCAAGCTGCACGGCCTGGAGCGGCCGGAGGATGTGTCCGAGGAGGTGAAGGCGAGTTGGCAGCCTGGACGTACGTTCCACGGCAAGTCGCTCGGCCGCCGCGCCACCGTCATCGCCGCCGGACCGCTCGCCAACTTCGTGCTCGCCGCGGTGCTGTTTGCCGCGCTGTTCGCGACTGTCGGGCGCGGCATCGTGGTTCCCGTGGTCGGCGAGGTGATCGCCGACACGGCGGCTTCCCACGGCGGGCTGCAGACCGGCGATCGCATCGCGGCGATCGACGGGACGCCGATTCAGCGTTTCGAACAGATCCAGCAGGCCGTCGCCGCCAGCCCGGGTCGGCCAATGCGCCTGACGGTGACCGGCGGTGGCGTCAGCCACGACCTGACCGTGACCCCCACTCCCAGCGAGTCGAACGGGCACACCATCGGCGTCCTCGGCATCCGCGGCGGCGCCGTCGAATATCAGCGGCTTTCGCCGGGACAGGCGGTCCCCGCCGGTCTGGCGGAGACCTGGGAGATCACCAGGGGAACGATGGTCGCGCTCTGGGGCATGATCGTCCACCACCAAGGCGCCGATGACCTCAGCGGGCCGTTGGGCATCGCCCGGATCTCCGGCCAGGTGGCAGCCCTCGGGGTGGCCAGCCTGCTGTCGCTGATCGCCGTGCTGTCGACGAATCTCGGGCTGTTCAACCTGTTCCCGATCCCGGTACTCGACGGCGGCCACCTGGTGTTCTACGTCGCCGAGGCCCTGCGTGGCCGCCCGCTGCCGGTACGCGCCCAGGAATACGGTTTTCGGGCCGGACTGGCCTTGCTGGCCGGTCTGTTCGTCTTCGCCACCTGGAACGACCTTGCTCATATCGGCATCTTCCGCTGGGTCGCCGCGCTGATCGGCTGACCAGCCAGACCAGCGCCTTCTGCCTGATGTCGTTGGAATCGGGGCCGTTCATGACCATGGTCACGCTCGGCCTCGCCGGTTTCGTAATCTTCCCCTGGCAGGCCCTGATCGGCGCCTTGCTGACGCCCTCCGCGACGGCTTGGTGGGCGTGCCGCTTCGGCATGCATTTGCCGCGCCATAAGGTTATGATGGCGGCAACCCCGGCCACTGGAGTTGAATGATGGATATCCGCCAAAGCATCCACAGCGACCACGCCCGCATGCTCGATACCGAGGGCCTGCGCCGCGAGTTCCTCATCCCCGAGGTGTTCCGCCCCGGTGAGTTGACGATGACCTACAGCCATATCGATCGCATCGTGGTGGGTGGCGTCATGCCGCTCGCCGCCCCGGTCGGGCTGCCCGCGGGGATCGGCAAGACCTACGGCGTCGATTTCTTCCTGCAACGCCGCGAGCTGGGCCTGATCAATATCGGCGGCGCCGCGCTGGTCGGCATCGACGGCCGCGTGGTCGAGGTCAACACCGATGAGGCGCTCTATATCGGCATGGGCGCGAAGGTGCTGGAGTTCCGCAGCGCCGATCCGGCCAAACCCGCCAAGCTCTACTACAACTCCGCCCCGGCGCACCGGGCGCTGCCCACCAGACGGTTGACGCTTGCCGACGCCGCCTCGGTGACTCTCGGCGATGCGGCCAGCGCCAACAGGCGTACCATCCACAAATTCCTCGTCCCCGAGGTGATCGAGACCTGCCAGCTCTGCATGGGCATGACGAAGCTGGAGGAAGGCAGCCTGTGGAACACCATGCCCTGCCACACGCATGACCGCCGCATGGAGGTCTATCTCTATTTCAACATGGCCCCCGGCGCCGCGGTGTTCCACATGATGGGCGAACCGCAACAAACCCGGCACATCATGGTGCACAACGAACAGGTCGTGATTTCGCCGAGCTGGTCGATCCACGCCGGCGTTGGCACCCGCGCCTATACCTTCATCTGGGGCATGGTCGGCGAGAACCAGACGTTCGACGACATGGACCAGGTTGCCGTCGCCGATCTGAGATAGCCAGACTAGGAGCCTGTCCGAGAATTCGC
>PLTJ01000451.1 GCA_003164455.1 Acetobacteraceae bacterium | reverse complement strand
TCAGCACCAGCGGCGGCTCCACCACGACGGCACGGGCGATCGCCACGCGCTGCTGCTGTCCACCGGAAAGCTGACCCGGCAATTTGTCCGCGTGCGGCCCGAGCCGGACCAGCGCCAGCGCTTCCTCGACCCGTCGCGCGATCTCGGCTTTCGGCCGGTGCTGGGTGGCCAGGCCGAAGGCGATGTTCCGTCGCACCGTCATGTGCGGGAACAGCGCATAGTTCTGGAACACCATGCCGAAGCCGCGATCCTCGGGACCGACGTTATCGAGGCGGCGTTTGTCGAGCCAGATGGCGCCGCTGCTCACCTGCAACAATCCGGCGATGCAGTTCAGCGCGGTGGACTTGCCGCAGCCAGAGGGGCCGACCAGGGCGACGAACTCGCCCCGGCCGACTGTCAAGGTCACGTCACGCAAGGCGTGCAAGTGGCCGAAGACACGACTGACTCCCTCGAGCCGAAGCTCGCTGAAGTCGCGTGAGGCGATCGCCACGGTTCGCTACTTGCCGACGACCGCGCCGACCTGCTGGTCCCAGCGATCGAACGCATAGACCAGCTTCTCCGCAGGCAACTGCGCCTCCGACGGGGTGTCGGCGATCAGCTTGGCGTAGTAGGGCCGGTTGTACTCGTTGATGAGTTTCTGCTCATCGGCCGGCGCCATTGTCAGCGGCACGTCCTTCACCGCCGGGCCAGGATAGAAATAGCCCTTGTCGTAGGTCATGGCCTGCGCCGGCTTGCTCAGCATGTAGCGTGTCATGTCGAGCAGCACCGCGAGGTGATCGTTCGACACCCCCTTCGGGATCGCCCAGAACTGCGCGTCGGTGACCCAGTGGAAGCCCTCCAGCGTGGCCATCTCGGCTTCCTTCGGCACCACCCCGAGGATGCGCGGATTGAGGTCCCAGCCCAGGTGCGAGGCGATGATGTCGCGCGAACCCTCGGCCAGTTCCTTCATCGTCGCGCCGGTGCCCGTCGGGTAGTATTCGATGTTCTTGCCAAGCGCGACGAGATAGGCCCAGGTCTTGTCCCAGCCCTTTTCGGGGTCCTTGGGGTCCTTGTCGCCCAGGATATAGGGCAGCCCCTGCAGGAAGGTGCGGCCCGGGCCGGAATTGGCCGGCCGCGCATAAAAGAAGCGCTTCGGGTGCGCGCGGGTCCAGTCCAGCAGGTCCTGCGCGGTCTTCGGCGGCTGCTTCACAGCGTCGGGCATGTACTCCAGGATCGGGCCGGCCGGACAGAAGCTGACGCACACGCCCTGGTTTTCCGCCAGGGCCTGCATCTTCCACGCGCCGGGCAGGTAGATCTCCTCCAGCTTCGGCAGCGCAGCGGCGTAGTCGGTAACGATCGGAATCCACATCTTCTGGGCGACACCCGCGGACAAGGCGTCGTTGCCGGTCAGCACCAGGTCGATGTCCACCCGGCCGGCGTCCTGCTGGGCCTTCAGCTTGCCCGGCAACTCCGGCGCGGTCGCCGCCGTGAAGGCAATCTTCGACACCAGCTTGGGATGGGCTTTCGCGTACGCCTCCATGGCGCCCTGCGTCAGCTGCAACTGGCCGGCGACGTCGATGACGTTCAGTTCCACGGGCGAGGACGGCAATGCCGGTGCGGTGGCAGCAACGGCCCCTCGCGTGCCGAGGGCCGCGAGTCCCGCCGCGCCGCCGATCAGCGTCCGGCGAGTCGTCATGATGCTGTTGTGCATAAACATTTCTCTCCCGATTTCAGTCAGGCAGACCCAGCGCTCCCGTGGCCGATGCACGGCCATAGCGCCTTCGGTGCTATTCTATCGCACAACCGATGCCCGACATCCAGGGCCGGAAAACCGATGGATGCAACCCACAGGCACCCGGCGCGGGGGCGGAACGGTGCATCTTCGGGCGTCGCCCCTATCGCTCCGCCCGGGCCAGTTTCGGCAGCAGGGGCAACAGGATCGACAGGTCGCGTTCGGCCTGGCAGACCAGGTACTGCGTGGCGTGCGGTCCGCGAGCATCCTCGCCATCCGCCAGCGGCAGCCCGTCCGCGCCGAGCGGCAGGGCGGCCAGGCCGAGATCGGCATACACCTTCAGGTGGGTGCGCCCGGCCCGCCAGATCGCCGCATCGAGCCCTTCCTGGCGGGCCAGGTCGCGCAGCCGCCAGATCGCGGAAATACGGTCGCTCTCCGCGCCGGCCGGGTCGCCGATGCCCACCAGCACCCGGCTGGTGCGACGGAACGGGATGCCGGCGCGCCCGGCCTCGCCCCAGACGATGCCGTCGGCCTCGGCCGGCGATTCGGCGCCAAGCGCCGCGTAACGCAGCCGTGCCGGCACGCCCCAGATCAGGTAGCTAACCCGGCGCGGCCGCAGCAGCCGCCACAGCGCCACCAGGGCCAAGCCCACGGTGAACGCCACGGAGGCGCGCAGCGAGTTGGGCACCTCGGGCGAGATCACCACCTCCCACCAGGAATTGTCCGACAACCAGCGCACGTGCCGTTCGAAGGTAGCCAAGGCGAGGATACAGACGACGAGCGTTAGCAGCGGCACGGCGACGGCGCCTTCCATCGGGCCGGAGAGCAGCCGCGCATGGCGATAGAAGGCGCTGCGGAAGGGGGCGATGAGCCCCCCGGCCAGCACCAGCACGCCCGGAATCCACAGCGGCTCGTCCTGGACGATGGTGAAGGCGGCGGCCACCAGCAGCAGGGCGATGGTGGTGCTCCAGGCCAGGGTGACGCGCTGCGACATCGCCACCGCACAGACCATCAGGGCGCCGCCGATCAGGCTGGGCACGAATTCGCCGGCCTGGGCGGCGGCATCGGCGAAGTCGGGGTCGATCCAGGAGAAGTCCGGCCGCTGCTCCACCACGCCCAGGCAGAGCAGGAAGGCGCCGCAGATGGCCACCACGCCGGTGATCGCGGCCACCACGAAGTCGGGCTCGCTCCAGCGCGTCGCCGGCACCGTGCCGCGCATCGTCGGCGCCGGGCGCAGCAGCGAACGGCTGCGCAGCACGATCTCGTTGCCGGCGAACAGGCTGCCGGCCAGAAACAACGGGATGATGTAGTAGTACAGGCGGAACACCACGATAGCGCCGACGATCTGCGGCGCGGCCAGGTACGGCGACAGGCCGACCAGCACGGCGGTGTCGAACACGCCGATGCCGCCCGGGATGGTGGCGGCCAGCCCCGCGGTGTAGGAGGCCACGTAGACCGCGAGAAAACGCACGTAGTTGAGCCCGGGCGCCGCCGGCAGCAGCGTGTAGAAGACGGCCGCGGCCACCGCCACGTCCACGGTCGCCAGCAGCACCTGCAGGATGGCCATGCGCCAGCCCGGCAACGCGATTGCGTGGCCGAATATCGTGCGATGGCGCAGCGCGCGCGCCAGCGTCACGTAGCCGAGCACGATCGCCCACAGCCCCCCGCCGATGGCGTGCATCACCCACAACGGCAGCCGCTCGCCGAAGAACGGCACCGCCTCGGGCTCAACCAACAGCGCCATGCCGCCCAGTACCATGGCGCCGAGCCCGAAGGTGAAGCTGCAGAACGCCACCACCTTGGCGATCTGTAGCGGCGTCAGGCCCCAGTGCGCGTACAGCCGGTAGCGCACCGCGCCGCCGGACACGGTGGAAAAACCGAGATTGTGGGCGAGCGCATAGGCGCAGAACGAGACGAAGGCGACGCGGCGGTAGCTGATGGGCCGGCCGGCATAGTAGGTGCCAAACCGGTCGTACAAGGTCAGGATGCAGTACGACAGGATGCTCAACAGAAAGCCAGCCGCCAGCGTGCGGGCGGGCATCTGCTTCAGCACGCGCGCGATGTCCTCGATCTTGAGGCCGCGGAATTCCTTCTGCACGACATAGACGGCGCCGCCGAGCAGGATCAGGCCAAGCACCGCCGGCAGATGCCGCAACAGGCGTTTCGCCGCCTCGCCCATCCCCCGCTCCCTCAGGACGGCGTGCGTGCCAGCGCGGCCTCGATCAGGCCGATCGTCTCGTTGAGGCCGTACAGCGCCACGAACTGGCCGAAGCGCGGACCCTCCTGCTGGCCGAGCAACACCTGGTAGAGGCAGCCGAACCAGGCGCGCAGGTCGGCGAAGGGATGGCGCTTGCCCACCTCGTAAAGGAGGTTCTGGACGGTCTCGCCGTCGGCATCCGGCGGCATGGCCCTGAGCGCGGCGGCAAGCTCGGCCAGCGCCGCCCGCTCGGTCGGGTCGGGGTCGCGGAACTGCTTGGTCGGACGCACGAAGTCGCGGTAGTAGGCCAGCGCGTATTCCACCAGCCCGGCCAGGAACGGCATGTCCTCGGGGGTGGCGGCCGGATTGTAGCGGCGGATGAAGCCCCACAGGATGTCGGCGGTGTCGGCGTTCACCACGCTGGCCAGGTTCAGCAACATGCCAAAGGAGAGCGGCGAGTGCGCTTGCTGCGGCACCTGGCCGCCATGGATGTGCCAGACCGGGTTGGCCGGCAGCTCCGCCGCGCCCTGGGCGTGCGCGCGCGTCGCGTTCGCCAGGTACTCATCCACCGCCTTGGGAATGACGTCGAAATACAGCCGCTTGGCACGCTGCGGCTGGTTGAACATGAACTGCGACAGGCTCTCGGGCGGGGCGTAGCGCAGCCACTCCTCCACCGACAGCCCGTTGCCGCGGCTCTTGCTGATCTTCTGCGCCTGCTCGTCGAGGAACAGTTCGTAGGTAAAGCCGGCCGGCGGCTGACTGCCGAGAATGCGGCAGACCTTGCCGGACAGGCGCACGCTGTCGATCAGGTCCTTGCCCGACATCTCGTAGTCCACGCCCAGCGCATGCCAGCGCATCGCCCAGTCGGCTTTCCATTGCAGCTTGCAGGCGCCGCCGGTGACCGGCGTTTCGAAGCCCTCGCCGGTGTCGGGGTCGCGCCAGGCGATGGTACCGGCATCGGGGTCGAACTTTTCCACCTTTACCTGCATGACGATGCCGGTCTTCGGGTGGATCGGCAGGAACGGGGAATAGCTGACCTGCCGGTCGGCGCCCAGCGTCGGCAGCACCACCGCCCGGATCGCGTCGTGCAGCTCGAGCACCCGCCGCAGCGCCGCGTCGAACCGGCCGGCGGCATAGTACTCGGTGGAGGAGGCGAACTCATAGTCGAACCCGAACGAATCCAGGAAGGCGCGCAGGCGGGCGTTGTTGTGGGCGCCGAAGCTGTCATGGGTGCCGAACGGGTCGGGGATGCGGGTCAGCGGCTGGCCGAGGAACGGCGTCAACATGTCGCGGTTGGGCACGTTGTCGGGCACCTTGCGCAGCCCGTCCATGTCGTCGCTGAACGCGAGCAGGCGAGACGGCATGCCGGTCAGCACGGTAAAGGCGT
Organism: Acetobacteraceae bacterium; assembly: GCA_003164455.1. Classification (GTDB taxonomy): domain Bacteria; phylum Pseudomonadota; class Alphaproteobacteria; order Acetobacterales; family Acetobacteraceae; genus Rhodovastum. The sequence continues at coordinate 3,256 of PLTJ01000451.1, read as the reverse complement.
GGCGCACCCAGCTGGTGCGGGCGACCTCGCCGAACGTGCCGATATGCGGCAGGCCCGACGGTCCATAGCCGGTCTCGAAAATCACCTCGTCTTTCGGCTTCCGCTTCAGCCGCGCCACGATCTTGCGCGCCTCTTCGAACGGCCAAGCGTGCGACAGCTCGGCGAATTCGCGGAGCGAGGCGGTGGGGATTTCGGCTGTCGTCATAAGCTTATTCTTTAGCCTTCCGACCGTGGACGCGGACGCGGACGCGCGCGATATAGCGCCAAATCTCGACAGTTCAAAACGGACTGATCGGGAAATAGCGCAGCCACAGGTCGGTGTAGCTGCCCTTTTCCCACTGTCGGAACAGCGCCCAGTTGAGCGCCTGGCGCAACAGGTCGTTGCCGCGCTTGACGGCCATCCCGACACCCTCGCCGAAAAACCGGCTTTCCAGATAAGGCCCGCCGCGGAAGGCGCAGCAGCCGGCCGAATCGCTGCCGTTGAGCCAGAACGCGAGCGCAATGCCGTCGCCGAACAGAAGGTCGACGTCCTTGTTGCGGAGCGCCTCGCGCGCGGCTTCCGCATTGGCGTAAGGGCGCACCTCGGCCTCGGTGAACATCTCCTTGAGAAAGGCTTCATGCGCGGTACCGGCAACGACCGCGATTTTCTTGCCTTCGACCAGTTCCGGCAGCACATCGCGAAGGGGACTGTCGATGCGCGCCACGAACCGCGCCGGCGTAAAGTAATAGGGATCGGTAAAGTCGGCATGCTTGCGCGTCGCCACGCTCGAAGCAATCGAGGCGATCACGGCATCGCCGCGATTATCGTTGAGCGCATCAAGCAGCGTGTCGAAACGGCGCGCCTGGATGGTGCAGCTGGTCTTGATCTCATCGCACAAGAGCCGCGCAAGATCGACGTTGAACCCAGCCGGATTGCCGTCCGGCCCGGCATAATCGAACGGCGGATAATCGAGCTCGGTGAGAAACCGGATCGACTGGATCCGCGAAAGGTCGGGCCGTTCGGGCCGCCGCCGCGGATCCCAAAAGCCGGGAACGGCCGCCCCCCGTGGCAGGGTCACGCCGTCCTGGGCCGCGGCTTGGCGGGCGCACGCAAATATAGTCGTCAGCGCAAAGGCGACCACCGCGAGCAGCACTAGCCGCGAGCCACGTCGAGCAGAACTGGATATTGCAATTTTAAATTGCATGGTTCACGATCCGGCAGCGAACTTAGCTCTGAGCTTGGACTCTTGTGGGGCTCGCCAGCCTCGGCCCGCTTAGCGGGGACGCGAGCAAATGTCGAGGTGGCCGCCCGCGATACGTTGCGTCGGGGGACCAACGGTGGCGTTGGGTAGCGTTATGGGGGCGGCGGTACATCGCACCAAGGCGAGCCATGGGCTGCGCAGCGGACCGCCGGCGGCATGCGTTTCCCGCCCCCGGCGCCAAGCGCCGGCCGCAGCGCGCCCAAGCGCCTGCCCCGAAATCGATTGCATTCGCCATCTGCTGCCCCACCGGGTGATTGCCGCGGCACAGCGTCGTGCGCAATCGATCGGCGTTGGCGCGGAACGCGTGCTCATCTGTGCCGACGCGATCACGGAAGAATCCTACCTGACGGCGCTGGCGCACTCTCTGGGCACCGTCTACGCCCCACTCCGTGATATCGCGCGCGCCGATTGCCCGCTCGACGACGACCGACTGATCGAGGCTGCCGCGGCGGGCTTGCTGCCGCTGCGCGCCGGCCGCGGCTTGGTCTGGATCGTCGCGCCGCGCGGTTTTATGGCGCGTCGATTAGCCGATCCCAACGAGCCGCGACCTGAGCCGGACGCGTTCCGCCTGACATCGTCCGACCGTCTGCGGCATTTCGTCGAGCAGCATTGCCAACGCGCGCTTGGCCGACGCGCCGCCGACGGTCTTCGCCTGGGCCAGCCGCTGTTTTCGAATGCGCCGCGGGCGCAGGGTCGGCGCGCCATGACGGCCGTTTTCCGCGCGATGCTGGCGTTTGTGTTTTTCGCCACCGCACCGCTGATGATCATCGAAAGCTTGAGTGGCTTATTGTGCGCGCTGTTCCTTGCCGCGGCGATGTTGCGGCTGTTGGGCGCCATTTTGCCCAACCGAGCCTCGGCGGCCCCGGTCCAGAGCGACGACCGGAAGGTTCCGATCTACACGATCATCTGCGCGCTTTACCGCGAACAGCGAGTCGCCGCCGACTTGGTCGCCGCGATTCGTGCGCTGGATTATCCGCCCGAAAAACTCGACGTGAAATTCGTACTTGAAGCCGACGACGCGGAAACCCGGCGCGCCCTCGCCCGGCTGCATCTCGGGCCGCCCTTTGAAATCCTCATTGCGCCGCCGGTCGGTCCGCGCACTAAGAGTCTGTTTCGGAATTCACGCTGCACGACCTAGCCTGCGCACGAGCAGCATGATCGAGGCAGCGTAGATGAAGGCTTGTGCGGATGCGATTGTGGCTTCGAAGTCCTTGGCCAGCCGCCGATTTCGATTGATCCATGCGAAGAATCGCTCGACCACCCATCGCCTGGGCTGAACGGCGAAGCCAATCTGATCAGGCTTGGCGCGCACGATCTCGATGGCGATGGATGTCGCCTTCGCGACCTTTTCGCCAGCATACCCGCTGTCGGCGAAGACTTTGGCGATGAAGGGAAGCAAAGGCCGTGATGCCTTGAGCAGCGCGCTACCGCCATCGCGGTCTTGGATGTTGGCCGGATGCGCTTGCATGATCAGACCTCTCCCGTCGGCATCAACCAGAGCATGACGTTTGCGACCCTTGATCTTCTTACCGGCATCGTAACCGCGCGGTCCGCCGGCTTCGGTGGTTTTAACGCTTTGGCTATCGATGATCGCTCCGGTCGGGCTTGCTTCACGGCCAACGCGTTCGCGATCCGCCATCACCAGGGCGTGATTGATCATCTCAAATCGCAGTTCGTCGCGCCACGCCGCAAACCATCGATAAACCGTTTGCCACGGCGGTAAATCGCGCGGTAGCAGACGCCAGGAACACCCCGCCCGAAGCGCATAGAATATGCCGTTCACAATCTCGCGCACCGGCCAGGATCGCGGACGACCGCGCTTCTGTCCCTCGGAAAATTGCGGCGCTATCGCTTCCCATTCTTCGTCCGTCAAATCAGTTTCGTAGCGCGCGGTCGTTCGTTTATGCTGCTTACGAGTGGTCGGGGTCCACATGCGATCTCTCCAGGTTGGCTCAACAACTCCCTGGAATCACATCAATCCTGATCACTCAACCTTTTTCGAAACGGCCTCTAAG
>PLTJ01000201.1 GCA_003164455.1 Acetobacteraceae bacterium | reverse complement strand
GCGGCAAGATCGACAGCGTGCCGGCCGAGCGCGACATCACTTTCCGCGACCTGATGACGCATACCGCGGGGCTGACCTACGGCTTCATGGAGGCGCATCCAGTCGATGCGCTGTACCGGGCGCACGGAGTCGATTTCCAGACCTCGGAGGCAACCCTGGGCGAGGTGGTGGAACGCGCCGCCGCGCTGCCGCTGATCGCCCAGCCCGGCCGCGCCTGGAACTACTCCATCGCCACCGACGTGCTCGGCCACCTGGTGGCGGTGATCTCCGGGCAGAGTTTTGCGTCGTTTCTGCAGGATCGGGTGCTGGGACCGCTCGGCATGGTCGATACCGGGTTTCATGTACCGGCGGAGAAGCTGGCGCGGTTCGCCGCCAACTACACGCGCGGGTCAGACGGCAGGCTGGTGCTGGTCGACGATCCGCAGAACAGTGTTTTCGCGGCTCCGCGGAAGATCGCCTCGGGCGGCGGCGGGCTGTGTTCGACCCTTGCCGATTACCTGCTGTACTGCCGGATGATGCTGGGTGGGGGGGCGCTGGAGGGCGTGCGGCTGCTCGGACGCAAGACGGTGGCGCTGATGACCAGCAACCACCTGGGCGGNNCGAAGGCGCAAATCGTCGGCACGCCAGGGGAATATGCCTGGGGCGGAGCGGCGAGCACGGCGTTCTGGATCGACCCCGCGGAACAAATGATCGTCATCCTGCTCACGCAGTTGTCACCGTCTTCGACCTGGCCGCTCCGGCGGGAATTGCGAGTTCTGAGCTATGCGGCGGTGGGGGCGTGAGGGCGGCGAACATGCCGGAAGGCCATTTTGGGCTGGTAGCAATTGACACCGGGCCTGCTTTCTGCTGACCCTGCACGCGCAATCGTATTTTGGCCAGACTTGCTGTGCTTCCGATCCTTCGGGTGCCCTCAAGACCTCCAAGGCCCGGTTGTCCGCGCCGCATGCTGTTGTGCGGCGCTTGCAGCGGAGAACGACGTAGTCATGGCTATCGGAACGGTTAAGTGGTTCAACACCTCCAAGGGCTTCGGTTTCATCATGCCGGAGGACGGCGGCAAAGACGTGTTCGTCCACATCACGGCAGTCCAGGCGGCTGGACTCCGTGGCTTGGATGAAGGGCAAAAGGTTAGCTACGAGGTGATGATGGAGCGCGGCAAGGCCGCCGCCACCAATCTCAAGCTCGCCTAAAACCCGCAAGGGCTCTGACCGTGACAGGAGCGGAATCGACGGCTCCCGTCACGGTTACGCTTGCCTGAGCGGGCCTTCCGTCGCCGTCCCCTCGTCCGCGAGGGGCGGGGATGAGGGTAGTTATTTCCGTTTTACCGCCTCCATGGCGTTCGTGACCGTTTTCCGGTCCGGGCGGTGTGGTGGAAGTGTGCTCCCCTCTCAGCGCACGCTCGCCAGGAACACCCGCGCGTAGTTGCCGCCCAGCAGCTTGCCGGTCTCCTCGGCGTTGAAACCGGCCCCCAGCAGCGCGTCAGCCAGCGCCGGCAGGGAATCGTAGTCCGGCAGCACCGATGGGCCGACCAAGCCGCGCAAATCGCTGCCCAACCCGACGTGATCGATGCCGGCGGCGTCCACCATGCGCGCGATGCCGGCGGCCATCGCCGGCAGGGTGGGGAAAATCGATGCCGGCGGCCAGACCCCGACCACCCCGCCGGTGTCGGCGACCACCTTGGCGTGCTCCGCGGTGATCTGCCGGCTGCGCGGCCCCGGGGCACGGGCCAGCGAGGTGTGCGACAGCACCAGTGGCTTCGTGGTCACCGCGGCGGCCCGCTTGACTAGCGGCAGCGTGCCGTGTGCCACATCGACGACCAACCCGAGTCGGTTGCACGCCCGCACCACCTCGGCGCCGAAGTCGGTCAAACCCCCATGCTCGGGCGCCTCGGTCTGGATGTCGCCCAGCTCGTTCACCCGGTAGTGCGTGAGCTGCAGGTGGCGCAGCGTCCAGCGCGCATGGGCGGTCTCCAGCCCGTCGAGTCGGCCTTCGAGGAAATCGGCGCCCTCGGCGGCGACGATCGCCGAGGGCATGCCGGCCCGCGCGGCCCGCATGCCGGCGGCATCCGCGATCAGCGTCAGCCGTTCGGCGCGCGCCAGGTCGAGCAGCCCAGCGAAGGCCACCGCGGCATAGTTCGAAAGCTCTCCCGGCGCCGGCGTGCGGTAGGGGTGGATCCGCCCATCGGCGGCGATGTGATGGGTCGGGCCGTCCGACACCACGGCGAGGCATGCCACCGCCAGACCACCCGACCGCATCGGCGCAGCGATCGGCGAGAAACCCGCGCCGCGGCGCATGCGTGCCACGCTGGCGATGCCACCGGCATGGGAGTGGGTATCGACCGCGGGCGTGGCGGCCAGGACCGCCCGTGCCGCATCCGGGCCGGCGGCACGGACGCCTGGGGCACAGGCAGCCAGGCACATCAGCGGCCCCCCTGCGGCGAGCAGGCCTCGCCGGGTGAGCCCGCTCCAGCCCGGCGGGTCAAGCGATCGTGCGTCGCGCAGCCGATAACGCCAGCCGCCGGTATTGCGCCGCACCTCCCAGCGTCCTTGCAGGCGAAGCGCGCCCTGGTGCAGCGGCAGGGATGCGGCGGCGAACACCTCGACGGCTCCGAGCGGGTCGGCGGGCAGGCAGCCGCCACAGCAAGGCGCCTCGGCAAGCAGCACGAAACAGGCGGCATGGGTGACGGGTGCCGGGGTCGCGGGAAAACCTTGCAGTTCGACGACGGCGCCGTCGGCGGCATCGGCCAGCCCGGTGCCGAGGTGGCGCCAATCCAATCGCATGTTTTCCTCCTGCACCGCCCTGACGGGCGATGGCATCAGACCTGGTCGATCAGCGGATCGGGGTGGGCGAAGCGGCGCAGTTCGTCGGGGCGCGTGACCGAGACGACGCGGCCGGACACGGCGACACCGTAGGGCCCAAGCGTGGCCAGGGCGCGCGAGAGGTTCTCCGGTGTCATGCCCAGGCGGGCGGCGAGCACGCGCTTCTCGAACTCCAGGTGCACGGCACCGCCGGGGTCCATGGCCAGCAGCAACCAGTTGGCCAGTCGTTCGGCGCCGGTGCGCAGCTTGTGGTTCTTCAGCTCGCGCACCATGAAGCGGAACGCGACGGCAAGCTCATCCACCACCGCCGCGGCGAAGGCCGGGTCAACGGCAAAGACGGCGCGCACGTTCTGGCCCGGGATCATGAGCACGCGCGCGCGCGTCAGCGTGCGGGCCGACATCAGATAGGTCCGGTCGCGCAACACCGCGGCGAGGATGAAGCTGGCGACCGGGTAAACCACGGCGATGGTGGTCTCGCGGCCCGCGGTGGCGGCCAGCAATTCGACGCTGCCGTCGAGCAGCACATGCAGGAAGTCGGCGGTATCGCTTTGGCGCAGCAACTCCACGCCAGGGGGAAAAGATTGCAGGAAACTGCCGCGGACGACGGCCTCGAAGCTCGCCTCCGTCATGTCGGCGAAAAGGTGGAGCGCCCGTACGGCGGACCTGTCCGTGTCTCTCACATCACCTGTCCCGGCACGTCGGCGTAAGGAAGCCAGGGTTCTTGATAATTGTCAATTCCAACGTATAACTTAGGCAAACCGCATCACGATCATTTGACCTATTCAGCACCTCTTATGTTGTGGCATCATTTATTTTCTCTGGAATGCAGTATCGTTTGATTCAGATCAAACCAATTTTCCGAGATCCGCTCTCATCCTGCTCCACGCACAGGGTACGTGAAGACGCTTTGGATGCCTGATCCGACGCTGCGAGGAGAGCGAGCCGTGCAAGAAATGACGCCGCCGAATGTCGCCCCCGGGGCCGCCGCCGCGATCGCGCGCGCCGGCGTGCAGGGCACCCCGGGACAGGGCTTGGTCATGGGCACCTGGGGGTTTTTCATCGGCTTTGCCGCGGTCGCGTTGTACGGGCCGGCCGCGCACACCTTCCAACAGTCGATGCAGCTTTCGCCGCTGCTCGTCGGCCTGCTGGTTGCGGCGCCGCAGCTCACCGGTTCGTTGCTGCGCATTCCGTTCGGCGCCTGGGTCGACAAGGTCGGCGGCAGGTTGCCGATGCTCACCCTGTTCGGCATGTCGATCGTCGGCATGTGGGGACTGGTGTTCATTCTGGTCACGGTGCCGCATGTAACGGCCGCGCTCTATCCCGTGATTCTGCTGTTCGGCTTCATGAGCGGCTGCGGCGTGGCTTCGTTTTCCGTCGGCATTCCGCAGGTCTCCTATTGGTATCCGCGCAACCGGCAGGGCACTGCGCTCGGCATCTATGGCGGTGTCGGCAACCTGGCGCCAGGTCTGTTCACGCTGGCGTTGCCCTTCGCCATCGGCGCCTTGGGGCTCGCCGGGTCTTATCTCGCCTGGCTCGCTTTCCTGCTGATCGGCGCTGGCGTCTATGGTTGGCTTGCGCGTGACGCGTATTACTTCCAGCTCCGCGCGCGCGGCACCGGCGCGGAGGAAGCGCGCCGCGTGGCGCAAAGCTGCGGCGAGGAATTGTTCCCGCGCGACTCCGTCTGGGGCGCGCTGATGACGGCGGCGGAGGAAACACGCACCTGGGGTCTGACGTTCCTGTATTTCGTCTCCTTCGGCGGCTTCCTGGCCCTGACCGCCTGGTTCCCGACCTACTGGATCAATCTGCACCATCTCAGTCTCACCGCGGCGGGCATTCTCGGCGGCGTCGGCTTCTCACTGCTGGCGGCGGTGGCACGGGTGTTCGGCGGCCGCCTGGCCGAGCGGTTCAGCGGCGAATGGATGGCGGCGGTTTCCTTCATCATCGTATTGGCCGGCGCGGGGCTGCTGACCGCGGTGATTTCGTTCTCCACCAACGTCGCCGGCGAACTGCTGATCGGTCTCGGCATGGGCCTGGCCAATGCCGCCGTCTTCAAGATGGTACCGAAATATGTGCCGCACGCCGTCGGCGGCGCTTCCGGCCTGGTGGGCGGCCTCGGCGCGCTCGGCGGCTTCGTGTTCCCGCCGCTGCTTGGATTGTTCGCAGGCGCGATGGGCGACTCCGGCTATTCAGGCGGGTTCTTCATCTATGTCGTGCTGGCGGTGGCGGCCATCGTGGTGTCCATCGGATTCATCCGCACCCGCGACACCCCCGTCGCGGCCTGACGCTGAACGCCCGGGTCGCAACCGACAAGACCGACAGGACAACACGATGAGTCATTTCCTCGACCGCCTCACCTTCTTTCGCAAGAACGCGGGCGCGTTCTCCAACGGGCACGGCATTGTCACCAACGAAGACCGAAGCTGGGAAGAGGCCTATCGGAAGCGCTGGCAGCACGACAAGATCGTGCGCTCCACCCATGGCGTGAACTGCACCGGGTCGTGTTCGTGGAAAATCTACGTCAAGGGCGGGCTGGTAACCTGGGAGACGCAGCAGACCGACTATCCGCGCACCCGCCCCGACATGCCCAACCACGAGCCGCGCGGCTGCTCGCGGGGGGCCAGCTATTCCTGGTACATGTATTCCGCCAACCGGGTGAAGCACCCGCTGGTGCGCGGGCGATTGCTGAAGCTATGGCGCGAGGCGCGGACGACGCTCACGCCGGTGGCGGCCTGGGCGAGCATCGTCGAGGATGCGGAAAAGCGAGCCAGCTACACGACGCGTCGCGGCCTCGGCGGTTTCGTGCGCGCCGCGTGGGAGGAAGTGGAAGAAATCATCGCCGCCGCCAATGCCTACACGGTGAAGACCTACGGGCCGGACCGGGTGATCGGATTCTCCCCCATCCCGGCTATGTCGATGGTCTCCTACGCGGCCGGCTCGCGCTATTTGTCCCTGCTGGGCGGGGTCTGCCTGAGTTTCTACGACTGGTACTGCGACCTTCCGCCGGCCAGTCCGATGACCTGGGGCGAGCAGACCGACGTGCCGGAAAGCGCCGACTGGTACAACGCCGGCTTCCTGCTGCTGTGGGGCAGCAACGTGCCGCAGACCCGCACGCCGGATGCGCATTTCTACACCGAGGCCCGCTACAAGGGCACGAAGTCGGTGGCGATCTGCCCGGACTACAGCGAGGCGTCGAAATTCGCTGATCTCTGGCTACATCCCAAGCAGGGGACCGACGCGGCACTGGCCATGGCGATGGGCCACGTGATCCTGCGCGAGTTCCACCTCGACCGAACGGTGCCTTATTTCGATGATTACGTACGGCGCACGTCCGATCTTCCGATGCTGGTCAGGCTGGTGCCGCACGGTGATCATCTAGTGCCCGAAAGGCTGCTGCGCGCCGAGGATTTTTCTGACACGCTCGGGGAAGCCAACAACGCGGCGTGGAAGACCGTGGCGCTGGACGCGGCAGGAAAACCGGTGGTGCCACTGGGCTCGATTGGCTTCCGCTGGGGTGGCGAAGGAAAATGGAACCTGGAGGCCAAGGAGAGCCGTGGCGCCGAGGTGTCGCTGCGTCTGACCCAGCTCGGCAGCGAGGCAGCGGCGGTGGCCTTCCCGTATTTTGGCGGCACGGCGCCACATGATTTTGCCAGCACCGCACACCAGGACGTGCTGGTGCGAAACGTGCCGGTTCGACGCCTGAAGCTCAGGGACGGCGACATGCCGGTCGCCACCGTGTTCGACCTGCTGTGCGCGAATTACGGGCTGGATCGCGGACTCGGCGGGGACAATGCCGCATCCTCCTACGACGATGATCTGCCGTTCACCCCGGCCTGGGCCGAGCACGTCACCGGCGTGCCGCGCGCGCAGATCATCCATGTGGCGCGCGCGTTCGCCACCAACGCTGAGAAGACCGGCGGCCGGTCCATGGTGATCCTCGGCGCCGGGCTCAACCACTGGTACCACATGGACATGGCCTACCGGGGCATCATCAATCTTCTGGTGCTGTGCGGCTGCGTCGGCCAGAGCGGCGGCGGCTGGTCGCATTATGTTGGCCAGGAGAAGCTGCGGCCACAGACCGGTTGGGCACCGGTGGCCTTCGCACTTGACTGGAGCCGCCCACCACGCCAGCAGAACGCCACCAGCTTCTGGTACGCGCACACTGACCAGTGGCGCTACGAGACGCTGACGGTGAACGAAATTCTTTCTCCCACCGCGCCGGCCGGCGACTGGTCGGGCAGCCCGATCGACTACAACGTTCGGGCCGAGCGCATGGGCTGGCTGCCGAGCGCACCGCAACTACGGAAAAACCCCTTGGAGGTGGCGAAGGATGCCGCCGCCAGCGGCCTGCCGCCAGGCGCGTATGTGGCCAAGGGGCTGCGCGACGGCACGCTTGAACTGTCGTGCCACGATCCGGATGAGCCGGCCAATTGGCCGCGCAACCTGTTCGTCTGGCGTTCCAATCTCCTGGGCTCGTCGGGCAAGGGACACGAATATTTTTTGCGCCATCTGCTCGGCACCAAACACGGCGTGCTGGGCCGCGACCTTGGCGAGGAGGGCCGCGCCAAGCCGCAGGAAGTGCGCTGGCACGACGCCGCGCCAGAAGGCAAACTCGATCTTCTGGTGACGCTGGACTTCCGCATGTCCACGACCTGCGTCTATTCCGACATCGTCCTGCCGACCGCGACCTGGTACGAAAAGAACGACCTCAACACCTCCGACATGCACCCGTTCATCCACCCGCTCAGCGCCGCCGTGGACCCGGCCTGGGAAGCGCGGTCGGACTGGGCGACTTTCCGTGGCATCGCTCGCGCCTTTTCCCAAATCGCGCCGGAAGTGCTCGGTGTCGAGCAGGATCTCGTGCTCTCTCCACTTCTGCACGACACCGCCGCCGAGATGGCGCAGCCCTATGACGTACGCGACTGGAAGCGTGGCGAGACCGACCCCGTCCCGGGCCGTACCATGCCAGGCGTGACGGTGGTGGAGCGCGACTACCCGAACCTCTTTTCCCGGTTTTCCTCACTCGGCCCGCTGCTGGAGAAACTTGGCAACGGCGGCAAGGGAATCGGCTGGAACACGCAGCATGAAGTGGAATTCCTGCGCGCTCTGAACGGCACCGCGTCATCCGGCCAGCCCAGGCTGGAGTCCGACATCGATGCCATCGAGGCGATTCTCAGCCTGGCGCCGGAGACCAACGGCGAGGTGGCGGTGAAGGCGTGGCAGGCGCTGTCGCGCGTCACCGGCCGTGAACACGCGCATCTGGCGCTGCCGAAAGCGGACGAAAAAATCCGTTTCCGGGACATCCAGGCGCAGCCCCGGAAAATCATCTCCTCGCCGACCTGGTCGGGCATCGAGTCGGAAAGCGTCTGCTACAACGCCGGCTATACCAACGTGCACGAGCTGATCCCCTGGCGCACGCTGACCGGGCGACAGCAACTCTATCAGGATCACTTGTGGATGCGTGCCTTCGGCGAGGCTTTCGCCACCTGGCGGCCACCGATCGACACCAAAGCGCTGGCACCGGTGGCGGGGAAGTACGGCAACGGGCAGATCGAGATCGCGCTGAACTTCATCACCCCGCACCAGAAGTGGGGCATCCACAGCACCTATTCCGACAATCTTCTGATGCTGACGCTGAACCGCGGTGGCCCGGTGATCTGGCTCAGCGAGGACGACGCCCGGCGCGCCGGCATCGCCGACAACGATTGGGTCGAAGCCTACAACACCAACGGCACGTTGGTCGCACGCGCGGTGGTGTCGCAGCGCGTGAACCCCGGCATGGCGCTGATGTACCATGCGCAGGAGAAGATTGTGAACGTGCCGGGCAGCGAGATCACCCACCAGCGCGGCGGCATCCACAACTCGGTAACGCGCACGGTGATGAAGCCGACCCACATGATCGGCGGCTACGCCCAGCAATCCTATGGCTTCAACTACTACGGCACGGTCGGCTCCAACCGCGACGAGTTCATCATCATCCGCCGCATGGTGAGCGTGGACTGGCTCGACGGCAGCGCGGCGAGCACGCAGGCGCCGGCCGCGAAGGAGATGGTGCCATGAAGGTTCGCGCGCAGATCGCCATGGTGCTGAACCTCGACAAGTGCATCGGCTGCCACACCTGTTCAGTGACATGCAAGAACGTGTGGACCAGCCGCGAGGGGGTCGAATACGCCTGGTTCAACAACGTCGAGACCAAGCCGGGCATCGGCTACCCGAAGGAGTGGGAAAATCAGGCGAAGTGGAACGGCGGATGGGTGCGCCGGACGGACGGAACGCTGGCGCCGCGCATCGGCGCCAAGTGGCTGGTGCTGAGTAAGATCTTCGCCAACCCCGATCTGCCGGAGATCGATGATTACTACGAGCCTTTCACGTTCGACTACGCCCACCTTCAGACCGCCGGCGAGGGTGCTGCCGTGCCGACGGCACGGCCACGTTCGCTGGTGTCCGGTGAACGGATGGAGAAGATTACCTGGGGACCGAACTGGGAAGAGATTCTTGGTGGCGAGTTCAGCAAACGCTCGCGGGACACCAACTTCGACGGCATACAGAAGGAAATCTACGGCGCCTTCGAGAACAGCTTCATGATGTACCTGCCGCGGCTGTGTGAGCACTGCCTCAACCCGGCCTGCGTCGCCGCCTGCCCCTCCGGCGCGATCTACAAGCGCGAAGAGGACGGCATCGTACTGATCGACCAGGACAAGTGCCGGGGCTGGCGGATGTGCGTGTCGGGTTGCCCGTACAAGAAAATCTACTACAATTGGTCGAGCGGCAAATCGGAGAAATGCACCCTCTGCTACCCGCGGATCGAAGCGGGGCAGCCGACCGTGTGCAGCGAAACCTGCGTCGGCCGCATCCGCTACCTCGGCGTGGTGCTGTACGATGCCGACCGCATCGCCGGAACGGCGGGGGCGCCGGACGATGGCGATCTGTACGAGGCGCAATTGAACGTGTTTCTCGACCCGTTCGATCCGCAGGTGCAGGCGCAGGCGCGCACCGATGGCATCGCTGAGGCATGGTTGGAAGCGGCGCGAGGTTCGCCGGTGTGGAAGATGGCGATGGACTGGAAGATCGCCTTCCCGCTGCACCCGGAATACCGCACCCTGCCGATGGTGTGGTACGTGCCGCCACTTTCTCCCATCAACGCCGCCGCGGCAAAGGGCGACCTCGACATGGTGGGCGACATGCCGGACGTGCGCAGCTTGCGTATTCCGGTGGAATACCTTGCCAACCTGCTGACCGCCGGTCGCACGCAGCCGATCGTGACGGCGCTGGAACGCCTGCTGGGCATGCGCGCCTACATGCGCGGCAAGACCGTGGACGGCGTGGTGCGCGAGGACGTGGCCGCGCGCATCGGCCTGTCCGGAGTCGAGATCGAGGCCATGTACAAACTGATGGCGATCGCCAACTACGAGGATCGCTTCGTCATCCCGACGGCGCATCGCGAAGTTGGCGAGGACGCCTATCGATTGAAGGGCTCGTGCGGCTTTTCGTTCGGCGAGGGCTGCTCGGGGCGTACCGGATTCAACCTGTTCGGCGCCAACAAGAAGCCGATGGCGGTGGTGTGATGGCGCTCACCTATCGCGCCCTGGCGGCGCTGCTGAATTATCCGACGACCGAGCTGCAACAGGCGGTTCCCGAAATCGCCGCGACACTACAAACGGAAGCGATGCTGCCACCCCCTGCCCTCGCCGCGCTGCGCCCGCTGCTGGACCGGCTGGCCGGGGAAGACATCTACGAAGCGCAGGAACGCTACCACATGCTGTTCGATCGCAGCCGCACGCTTTCCCTGCATCTGTTCGAGCACATCCACGGCGAGAGCCGCGACCGAGGCCAGGCGATGGTCGATCTGCTGACACTGTATCAGGAGAACGGCGTGACGCCAGGGTCGGACGAGTTGCCCGACTTCCTGCCGTTGTTCCTCGAATTTCTGTCGCTGCGGCCGGTGACGGAGGCGCAAGCGCTGCTGCGCGAGCCCGCCGGCATCCTGGCCGCCATCGCAGTGCGGCTGCAAGCGCGCGATGCTCCCTACGCCGCTGCGTTTCAGGCGCTGTTGGCACTGACGGACGAAGCGCCGGCTGCGGTCGATCCCGGCGAAGCAGAAGACCCGAACGACCTGGCCGCGCTCGATGCGGCCTGGGAGGAAGCGACAGTGCGCTTCGGCCCGGGCGAGCCCGGCGACGGGTGTAGCACCGCGCGGCTGAGCCTGCGCCTGCGCGCCGACCAGCGCGACGCCCGCCGACAGGAGAACGTGCGATGAGCGCCTGGCTGAACGCCGTCGTCTACGGCTGGTACCCTTATGTGTGTGCCACCGTGTTCCTGCTGGGCAGCCTGATCCGCTTCGACACGTCGCAATACACCTGGCGGAGCGGATCGAGCCAGTTGTTGCGGCGACGCCAGATGATGATCGGCTCCAACCTGTTCCATGTTGGCATTCTGGTGATCTTGGCCGGCCATGTCGTCGGTTTGCTGACGCCGATCGCGGTGTTCGACGCACTCGGCATCAGCCATGCCTTCAAGCAGATACTGGCCATGAGTGTCGGCGGCGTCGCCGGGCTGATGTGCTTCGCCGGCGCGGTAATGCTGGCGCACCGGCGCCTTACCGATCCGCGCATCCGCGCCAACAGCGCGTTCGGCGACACCGCCATCATCCTGCTGCTGGCGGTGCAGGTGACGCTCGGGCTGGCGACCATCCCGGTTTCCGCCGGTCACCTGGACGGGCTCGAAATGGTGAAATTCATGACCTGGGCACAGGGAATCGTCACGCTGCAACCGCAGGCGGCGGCGGCGATCGCCGGCGTGCCCTGGATCTTCAAGGTGCATCTGTTCCTCGGCATGACCATCTTCCTGGTGTTTCCCTTCACCCGGCTGGTGCATGTGTTAAGCGCGCCGGTCTGGTATCTGGGCCGGCCGAGCTATCAGATCGTACGAACGCGGCGCCCGACGGCGGCAAACCCGCCGTGATCTTCGACCCGGCGCGCGGAGCCGGCGACGACCCTGACCCGCTAGAGCGGGATTCACGCCCTCGGCCGATTCCGATTCGGGCGATCACGCTCTAGTCGATGCGGGTGCTTTCCGCCCAGTCGAAATAGAGCTGCCGCGCCTTGGCACCGATCGGGCCGGCGTTCAGGTCACGCGTCTCGTAGCGGCTGCACGGCACCACCTTGCCGTAATTGCCGGTGGAGAAGATCTCATCGGCCGCAAGCAGATCGGCCGGGGTCAGCGTCGCCTCGGTCGCCTCGATGCCGGCCTGGTTCAGCAGCGCGAGCACGCGGCGGCGGGTGATGCCAGCGAGATACGTGCCGTTGGCCACCGGGGTGCGCACGCGGCCATCCCTGGCGATCATGAGGT
Source organism: Acetobacteraceae bacterium (assembly GCA_003164455.1). GTDB lineage: Bacteria > Pseudomonadota > Alphaproteobacteria > Acetobacterales > Acetobacteraceae > Rhodovastum. The sequence goes on along the minus strand of PLTJ01000201.1, from coordinate 1,164 downwards.
TGGCGAACGCGAATTCCGCCACGTTACCCCAGGGGTCGAGCATCACCGCCTCATCGAAGCCGCGCGACTTGGCCTCGCGGGTGGCGCGGTCGGAGTTGGGATAGAGGCAGGCCGCCTTGGCGTCGGTCGGCGCGGTCTCGGGCGCCGGGCGGCGCAGCGGCGAGAGCGTGGCGGAGAAACCCTGCGGACCCGGCAACGGCGCCTCGAACAGGTGCAGCACGAAGCAGGTCCGCGCGCTACCGACATGGTGGCCGGGACCGGCGGCATAGAACACCGGCTTGATATACAGCTCGGCCTGTGGCCCGAAACGACGCACGCCTTGCTCGGCCAGGTGCTGGATTTCGTCAGCCGTGATGGGCGGGACGAGGCCGAGCGAGCGGGCCGAAGCAACGGCACGCCGGCAATGCAGGTCGAGATCGGGGGCGCAGCGGTGGAACGCCCGGGCACCATCGAACGTGACCGAGGCGAGCCAGAACGCCTGGTCCTGCGGCCCGATCAGCAGCGGCGCCTCGTCGGTCCACCGCCCATCCAGCCAGAAGGTCTCAGCCATGGGAAAGCTCCGTCCGTCACAGGGGATGAGGGTTGGCCCCGGCGACGGACGACGTCAAGACCAGTGGCGCTGGCCGCCTTGCGTCACGCCCGGCTGGCACCGTCGATGCGGTGCAATTCGCCGGCACGGACGCTGGCGATGGCGTTGTCGAGCACCCGGATGATCGCCTCGTCACCGAGACTGTGCGACAGCATGCCCAGCGCGCCACCCAACAGGGCGGAGGCGATGGCGAGGGCGCTGATATCCTGCCCGGTCATGTATTCGATCGCCTTGTCCACCACCGCCCCGGCATGGCTGAGATCGGCCGGCGGGCCGCTGCCCTCCGGGTCGTCCCCATCCTGGTTGGCCGGATCGTGGCAGGCGGGCTGGTGCGGGGGCGGCTCTCCGCGCGATGACATGCGGGTTCTCCTGGTTTTCGTGTCATATGGTCCCGGGCACGCCGCATGGGAAGCAGCCCGCGCATGCGACCGGCCGCGATGCGCCGGCATGACACGTGGCGAATGGAAGGGAAGCCACCGGATATGGTCGACGCCGGCGCGGCGGACGAGACCTGAGCATGCCGGACCGCCGTTGGCTGGTGCTCGCATTACTCGCGCTGGTGCGCATCGCCATGG
>PLTJ01000383.1 GCA_003164455.1 Acetobacteraceae bacterium | reverse complement strand
CCGTGCTGGTGGACGGGGTGATCTACTACCGCGTGCTGGAGGCGGAGAAGGCCGCCTATCAGGTCACCTACCTGCCGCAGGCACTGTCCACGCTGGCCATGACCAACATCCGCGCGGTCATCGGCGAGATGGAGCTGGACGCCACCCTGTCCTCACGCGAGCGCATCAACACCTCGCTGCTGGTCATCCTGGACGGCGCCACCACGCCATGGGGGGTGAAGGTCAGCCGTGTCGAACTGCGCAAGATCGAGCCGCCCGAGAACCTGATCCGCGCCATGAACCTGCAGATGACGGCCGAGCGCGAGCGCCGCGCCACGGTGATGAAGGCCGAGGGCGAGCGCGAGGCGGCGGTGAAGGTGGCCGAGGGCAACAAGGCGAGCCTCATCTTGTCGGCCGAGGGGCGCCAGGAGGCGGCGCAACGCGATGCGATGGCGCGCGAGCGGCTCGCCCAGGCCGAGGCGACGGCGACCCGCCTAGTGGCCCAGGCCGTCGCCGAGGGCGGCGAGACGGCGCTGCGCTACTTCATTTCCGACAAATATGTGGCGGCGTTCCAGGCGATCGCGGCCTCGCCGCACAGCCGGCTGGTGATCGTGCCGATGGAGGCGTCGGCGCTCGCCGGGGGCATCACCCAGGCGCTGTCGCTGTTGCAGGTTCCCGCCGCGGCGCGGCCGGCCGGCGGGTCGGTGCCGGCCACGCCGCCGGTGCGTCCGGCCTGATGCCCGCGGCGATGATGGCGGACGTGCCGGCGCTGATCTGGCTCGGCACCGGGCTGGTGCTGCTGGTGGCCGAGCTGCTGCTGCCCGGTGCGCTGCTGATGTGGATCGGGCTGGCGGCGCTGGGCACCGGCGGGGCGATGCTGCTGGGGCTGACCGGGTTCGGCTTGCAGGTCGCCTGTTTCGCGGTGCTGACGGCCGGCAGCGTCGCGCTCGGACTGCGGCTGCGCCGGCGCTTGGAACAGCGGGTCAACACGCCGGATTCCGGGCTTGTCGGCCGCACCGCGCACGCCCTCGCCTTTCAGGGACGGGAGGGACGGGTGCGCCTGGGCGACAGCGACTGGCCGGCGCAACTGGTGGCCGGCGCCGACCCGCCGGCACCCCAGGCGCCGCTGCGGGTGGTGGGGGTGAACGGGGTGGTGCTGGTGGTGCAACCCGTCGAGGGCTGATGGGCGCGGACGGTGGGCGGGAGCCACCAGGGGCGGGCGGCGGCGTGCAAGGGGATTTCGTTCCGGCCATGAAGCTGGACAAGCGGCACCAAATGAGCTACAGTGTAGCCCAAGGAGAGTGAAGCCGTGACCGATAATTCCGTTGTCCGCGCCCGCATCGACGAGGCGACGAAGAGCGAGGCCGCCGCCGTGCTGGCCACTATGGGGCTTTCCCTGTCCGACGCTTTCCGGCTGCTGCTGAAGCGCGTGGCGGCGGAGAAGGCGCTTCCCTTTGAGCCGCTGGTGCCGAACGCCGAGACCATCGCCGCCATGCGGGAAGCTCGCGCCGGTGGCTTGCCCCGTTTCAAGACGTCTGCTGATCTGCTGAAGGATTTGAATGCGGGAGATTGAACGAACCACCCGCTTCAGGCGCGACTACAAGCGGGAGATCAGAGGCAGGCACGGGGCAACGCTCGACGCCAGCCTTCTTGCCGTTCTCCATGCTCTCGTGATCGACGAGCCGCTTGCAGAACGCCACCGCGATCATCCGCTGTCGGGCGACTGGGCGGGTTTTCGTGATTGCCACATCGGGCCTGATTTAGTCCTGATCTACGAAAAACCGGACGAAACCACTTTGCGGCTGGTTCGCATCGGCTCTCACAGCGAACTTGGCCTATGATTTACGGCTACGTCCGAGCGAGTAGCCCGCAACGGCTCAGGGTGCAATGCCAAGCGGCATTGCACCCTACGTTTGCTTCTTTGCGAACAATATCTGGCGTGCTGTGTCAAGTTGCGACGGCGGGATACGCTGCGCTTTCCCGCCCTACAGCGCTATGGTGCTTTGCTATTATTCCGGACTACGCTTTCTACAACGTCAGCCACGGCACGATTTCGAGGTTGGTGGCATGAAAGATAGTCAGTACAATCTTTTGGTCGGATTGATCCTTATCGCCGGTGTGGTGGTGGTAATTTTCTTTATAGTGGAGCTCGCGGATTCGAAACCAGGCGAGATTTCAACGGCCCTATCGACAATTATCGGTGGAAGTTTTGTGCTGGGCGGCGCAGCTCTGGCGTGGTGGAGCGTGCAGAGGCGGGAAAAAGAAGATGAACGGCGGCGCAGGCTCAATCTATTCTTAAAAGCGCAACACATGACTTATATTTTGACGCAGGTAGCGCCGCTACAATTAATGGCGGCGCAGTTGTCATTTTCAACATTGACGCCGGACGGGAATGACATTCCAGGTCATGTGCCGGCTGCAGAGCTTCGTATTCCTCGGCCTAGGCAACTAGACGAGCTTTGGGAGAATTTATCGGAGTTTCCTGCCGATGCTATCTATGAAATACGGAATATGACACAATTTTTTGACCGTGCTGACGAATATCTGAAAAATGCGCACGAAGTTCCAGACAGTATGCGATCACCTTTAGTTGGTTATTATAGCTCTATCTTAGACGCAGCAAACGTCCTCGGTGCAATAATGGCGGATACTGAACTTATAAAATCCTACTGCGTAGCAAACTCTGATCGCAATCGGATTCTTTATGGCGATCCTGAATGACAGGCCCCGATCGTCGGCTGCATCGGAGAGAAGTTACTCCGGAGATGGATCAGACCACCGTCCTATATATGATAACGTAGAGCGTTTT
>PLTJ01000198.1 GCA_003164455.1 Acetobacteraceae bacterium | reverse complement strand
AAATCACAACTGTAATGCTAGGCCCCGAACAGATAGCTCGCGAGCAGGCGCTTGGTCTCGGCGATGATGCGGGCGCGTTCGCCGGGGTCGGGTTGTTCGAACGCGAAGGCGAGCAGGCGGTCGCCGGTTTCGGTGGCGATGCGCAGGCGGAAGCCGAAACCGTCGGAGGCGTCGATGTCGAACGCCTCGGTGACGAATTCCTGGATGGCCACCGCCACTTTCGTCCCGGCGTAGGCGTCGCGGGTGGGGCGGCTGACGTAACGGCCGCCGCCAGGGGCGCCGAAGGCAAGGATGCGGAAATCAGGGTTCGACTCGAGGTAGGCGACGAAACCATCGATCACCGCGCCGAGGAAGCTGGGCGCGTCCACCGGCAGGGCCGCCATGATGAGGCCGGCCAGGCGTTCCTGGAACAGGTCCATGTGGCGCACCGCGATGGCGTCCACGATCGCCTGCTTGTCCGGGAAGAAGCGGTAGAGGGCGCCCACCGACAGCCTCGCCGCCGTGGCGATCTGCGCGGTGGTCAACGCTTCCACCGGCTCGCCGCCGGCAAGCAGCGACGAGGCGGCCGACAGCACGCGCTGCACAGTGCTTTGGCTGCGTTCCTGGACGGGGCCGCGCCGCCGCGGCGCCTGGATGTTCATGTCCGTCGATCTACTCAAGTTGTGCGCACGTCACAATTGACAGGTATATGCCTCCCAGGGCAAAACGCGAATGCGACGTCGCGTTCGCATCACGCGAAACATGTCCAATCCCATTGTGCACAGCACAAAGGAGTCTTGCAGTGCCCGTCCCCGTCAACCAACTCGTGCGCGTTGGCGCCTATGTGGTCAAGCAGCACCTGCTCGGCCGGCGGCGCTATCCCCTCGTGCTCATGCTGGAGCCGCTATTCCGCTGCAACCTGGCCTGTTCGGGCTGCGGCAAGATCGACTATCCGGCCGAAATCCTGAACCAGCGGTTGTCCGTCAAGGATTGCCTCGATGCGGTGGAGGAGTGTGGCGCGCCGGTGGTGGCGATCGCCGGCGGCGAGCCGCTGCTGCACAAGGAGATGCCGGAGATCGTCGAGAAGATCCTGGCGCGCGGCAAGTTCGTTTATCTGTGCACCAACGCGCTGCTGCTGGAAAAGAAACTCGATCTTTACAAGCCGCACCGCAACTTCGCCTGGGACATCCATCTCGACGGCGACCGCGAGACGCACGACCGCTCGGTCAGCCAGGACGGCACCTATGACCGTGCGGTGTCCGCCCTCAAGGTTGCCAAGGCGCACGGCTTTCGCGTTTGCATCAACGTCACGCTGTTCGACGGCGCCAAGTCGGAGCGGGTGGCGGCGTTCATGGACGACGTGACGACGATGGGCGTCGATGGGGTGATGATTTCACCGGGCTACGCCTATGAGCGGGCGCCGGACCGCGAGCACTTCCTCAACCGGCAGAAGTCCAAGCAGATATTCCGTGATATTTTCCGCCTGGGTCGCGGGAAAGGCTGGAAATTCAACCAGTCCTCGCTGTTCCTGGATTTCCTGGCCGGCAACCAGCGTTATCAGTGCACGCCCTGGGGCAAGCCGACGCGCAACGTGTTCGGCTGGCAACGGCCCTGCTACCTGCTGGGCGAGGGCTATACGAAGACCTTTGCCGAGCTGATGGCGACCACCGACTGGGACAAGTACGGCACCGGCAACTACGAGAAGTGCGCCGATTGCATGGTGCATTCCGGGTATGAGGCAACCGCGGTAGTCGATGCCGTGCGCAAGCCCTGGAAACCGCTGATGGTGGCGCTGCGCGGCCCGCGCACGGTGGGGCCGATGGCGCCGGAGATCCCGCTGGAGGGTCAGCGTCCGGCCGATTACGTGTTCAGCCGCCACGTCCAGGACGCCATGGCAAAACTGCAGCACGACAAGCCGAAGAACACGCAGGCGGCCGACGCCGCCGACTGATCAGCCGGCGTGAACACGCCGCCATAACGCCGCCCGCGCGACGGCGGCGTCGCGGCCGAGAGCAATGAGCGGCAGCACCTGTCCGCATTGCCGTGCCACCGCGGCGAGGACGCGCAACATGCCGATGGCGCCGCATCCGTTCAATGCCACCAGGGCCGCCGGGGGCACCGCGCGGTGCGCCGGGTCGCAGACCGCCCGCAGCACCGCGAAGGGCAGGCCGTGCCGCGCGGCGACGCGGGCCACGGCGCCGCTCTCCAGATCCACGGCGACGGCGCCGGTGCGGCGAAAAAGCCGCGCTTTTTCTCTCACGTCGGACACCACCGCCGCGCCCGCGAACAGCGTGCCACCGCGCGCGCCGAACCGGGCCGACACGCGCGGATCGGTAGCGTAGACGTAGTTGTCGTCACGCACGGTTGCCGGCACCACGACATCGCCGGGGCGAAGCGCCGGGTCGAGCCCTCCGGCGAGACCAAAACTGACCAGCGCGTCCACACGCTGCTCGACCAGCCACTCGGCCGCCGCCTCGGCGCCATCCGGCTGTCCGCCGCCGGCGAGCGCGAGCCCAAGCGGCCGCGCCAGTCGCGCCTCGGCAGCCAACCCGGTGACGATACCCAAGTTCATCCGGTCCGCTATCGCGCCAGGTTGGTGTGGATCAGCGTGAGCAACCGCGAACGGGCGCCCCACGTTGCGCGGACTGCCCGGCCGAAATCTGTTGCGGATTCCGTATAAGGGAAATTACTCACGTCGCAGTGCGTACCGTTCCCGGCACGTTCTGTCAAACGCTAAATGCCCGGTCAATTGGGACGCCGGCAGGGTGCCTGCATGTTGCCGCGGGGCCGGCAGCGCAACGTCGTTTCAACAAAAGGAAACGCGTTGCGTCCGTATGATCAGAACCCCCAGATCACCCGCCGGTCGTTGCTGCGCTGCAGGGAGCGGTACCGGGCCAATGCCATGAGCGGAAAGAACAGCCTGTAGCCGTGATAGCGAAGATAGAACACACGCGGGAAACCGACCGCCGTGTACGGTGTCTCGTCCCATTCGCCGTCCGGTTTTTGCTGCGCCGCCAGCCAGGCGACGCCATGCGCCACCGCCGGATGGTCGGCCTCGCCGGCCGCCATCAGCCCCAGCAGCGCCCAGGCGGTCTGGCTCGGGTTACTCCGGTGGTAACGGCCATGCGGGGCATCGGCATAGGTCTCATTGTCCTCGCCCCAGCCGCCGTCCTCGCGCTGGGTGTCGAGCAGAAAGCTGACCGCGCGGCGCACCGCCGCGTCATTGCCCGGCACACCGGCGGCGTTGAGCGCGCACAACACGCTCCACGTGCCATAGATGTAGTTGGTGCCCCAACGGCCGAACCAGGATCCGTCGGCCACCTGTTCGGACCGCAACCAGGCCAGCGCCCGAACGATGACGCCGTCGTCCGCCGCTATGCCGGCCTGCACGAGGAAGGAAACACAGCGCGCGGTGACATCCGCGGTCGAGGGATCGAGCAGCGCGCCGTGGTCGGCGAAGGGGATGTGGTTGAGGTAGGAGTGGTTGTTGTCGGCGTCGAAGGCCCCCCAGCCGCCGTCGCGGCTCTGCATGCCGACCACCCAGTCGCGCGCCCGCCGTACCGCCTCGGACAGCGCCGCATCGCCGCCTTCCTGGATGTGCCGGTCCAGCAGCATGCCGACCACCGCGGTATCGTCCACATCGGGGTAGTGGGCGTTCTCATACTGGAAAGCCCAGCCGCCCGGCACGGCGTGCGGGCGGGAACGCGCCCAGTCCCCGACCACGTCGAGTTCCTGTTTGCTCCGCAGCCAGGCACTGGCGGCGGCCACCGACGGCGCGGCCCCGCTCTCCGCCTCGGCCAGCGCGTGCCCGGCCAGACTGGTGTCCCACACCGGCGACAGGCAGGGCTGGCAGTAGGCCCGGTCCTCCGCCACCACCAGCAGCTTGCGCACGGCGGCCCAGGCCTTGGCGGCGTACGGGTGATCGGACGCATAGCCCAGCGCGTCGAACATCATCACCGTGTTCGCCATCGCCGGGTAGATGCCGCCCAGCCCATCCTTGCCGTTCAGCCGCACGGTGACGAACCGCACCCCCCAGGCGACGGCACGGCGGCGGAGGCGGGCGGGGAAATACCGCTCGGCGCCGCGCACCAGCATGTCGAGATACTTGAAGATCCGTCCCCAGCCCGAGCGGTACGGCCCGCGGATCCAGTCGCGCACCTGCTCGGGCGGGGTGCAAAACAGCTCCTGGATGCGTACGCCAGCCCGGTTGCGCGCGCGCGGGCGCAACGCCAACAGCACCACCAGCGGCACGATGACCGTGCGCGACCAGTACGACACCTTGTCCAGATGGAACGGGAACCAACGCGGCAACAGCACCAGTTCCACCGGCATGCACGGCACCGCGCGCCACGGCACCTCGCCGTAGAGCGCCAGTTGCGCGCGGGTGAACACGTTGGTCCGCTCGGCCCCGCCGGCGGCCAGAATGGCGTCGCGCGCGCGCACCATATGCGGGGCCGCGGGGTCGTCGCCGATCAGCTTGAGGGCAAAATACGCCTTGACGCTCGCCGAGAGGTTGAAGGCGCCGTCGTGAAACAGCGGCCAGCCGCCATGCTCGCCCTGGATCGAGCGCAGATAGACGCCGATCTTCACCTGCAGCGGGGCATCCACGCGGTCGAGGTAATGCTCCAGCAGCACATACTCGGCCGGGATGGTGGCGTCGGCCTCAAGCTCGAACACCCAGTGCCCGTCCGGCTGCTGCCGGCGCAACAAGGCATCGCGGGCGCGGTCAACCGCATCCACGAGCTGCGCGGGGTGAGGCGCGAGCAGGGTGTCTCTCGGCACGGTCGGCAAACCTCGTACTCACTCAGGCGCCGGCGAGGATAACGTCGGCGGCGGCGTAGCCGGACCTGATGGCACCTTCGATCGTCGCCGGCAAGCCCGTGCTGGTCCAGTCGCCGGCGAGCACGAGGTTGTGCGCTCCGCTCGTCTCGGCCGGCCAGCGCGGACCGGGCCGGCGTTGCTCCTGGGCCGCCGTTGCGGTGAAGGTAGCGCGGCGCTCCTTCACCACCCGCACGGGCGGCATTGGCTCCTCCAGCCGCAACGCGGTGCGCACGTCCGGCCAGACCCGCTGGGCGAGTTCGTCGGCCGACAGATCGACGATCCGGTTGGCGGCGCTGATGGTGACCGAGACGATGCCCTCCTTGACGAAGATCCACTCCGCGGTGCCGCCCAGCACACCGAGGAAGCCCGCCTCGCCGGGGTCGGCATCGATTTGGAAGTGCAGGTTGACGATGGCCTGAAATTCGTCGGGTGCAACCAGCCCGGGCACCAGCCCGTCGGCCACCCAGGGCGGGGCGGCCATGACCACCGCCTCCCCGGTGCCGACCGGCATCTCGCCATCGGTGGTTTCCAGCGCGATCACGCGCCTGTTCTCCTCACGCAGCGCCGTCACCCGGCAGCCCGTTACCAATCTTCCGCCGCGGGACTCCAGCCATGCCAGCGCCGGGTCGATGAAGCTCTCGGACAGCCCCTCGCGCGGCAGGCAGGGGATGCAGGCACGGCCGCCCTTCATCAGCGTGTTGTCCATCACGGTGCGCAACAGCCGCGCCAGCGCCGCCGTCGGCGGCGTGTTCAGCGCCGCCACCGCCAACGGCTCCAGCAGCCGCTTGTAGAGCGGACCCGACGGATCGAGCGCCTCGGCCACGGTGGTATCCGCTCCCGCCTTGCGGAGGGCGAGGAGCGAGAGGTAGTCGCGCAGGTTGGTGCCGGGCACGCGGCGGTCGCGGCGGAAGATCCACCACGGCATCCGGCCGGGATCGGGCTCGATGGTCCAGCGCTCGCCGGTGGCGACATCGACGAAAGGAAACCGCGCCAGCCCCGGCCCGCCCATGGTCCGCCGCGCGCCGATCGTGTCCAGATAGGTCATGGCGGCGTGGTTGCCGGACAGCAGCAGGTGATTGCCGTTGTCGATGCGCCGTCCCAGGCCGCGGTCGAAATACGACCGGCAGCGCCCGCCGGCGGCCGGCCCGGCCTCGTACAGGCTCGCCGCGACGCCATGGCGCGCCAGCGCGACCGCGGTCGCCAACCCGGCCAGCCCGGCGCCGACAATATGAACGCGGGTCACGCCAGTCCGTGCCGCAGGGCAATCCACAGCTTTTCCCATTTCGGCACTTTGATCCCTGTTTCCGGCCGATCCCAGCCGCGCTGCTCCAGGCGGCCCAGAACAGCATTATACATGGCGGCCATCAGCCGTGCCGGTTTCATCGCGTGGCGGTCGCAGCGCGCCATGGCATCGCTGGCGTCGCGGAAGTGGCCATGCGCCATCGC
>PLTJ01000129.1 GCA_003164455.1 Acetobacteraceae bacterium | reverse complement strand
CCCGCCAGCAGGCCCCGCCGCGGCAACGATGACATCCGCATTGCTTGTTTCCTCCGGTTCCCTGCGTTATGAGGGTAAACGTTTACCCTGACATCCTAGCGCAGGATCTTCAGCCATCGCAAGCAGAACGAGCAATCCCGGTACCGTCTCGATCGCAACCGTCGCCGCCCGGGCCGGCGTGTCCATCGCCACCGTCTCGCGCGTCGTCAACGGCATCGCCAACAAGGCCAGCGCGGACACCGCCGCGCGCGTGTGGGCGGCGGTGCAAATGCTGGGCTACCGGCCGGGCTCGGTCGGCCGGGCGCTGCGCCACCGGCAGAGCCGCCTGGTGGCGTTGATCGCCGCCAACCTGGCCAATCCCGCCATGGCCGCCATCGCCGCCTCCGCCGAGGCCGCCTTGCGCGCCGAGGGCCTGGTCATGGTGCTGTGCGACAGCCACGACCGCCCCGACCTGCAGGACGAATACCTGCTGGAAATGCGCGCCCAGCTTGCCCGCGCCACCGTCCTGCTGGGCGCCGTCGCCAGTGGGCCGCTCGCCGCCATGACCGCCGCCGGCGACACCTTGCTGTTCGTCAACCGCCGCAACCCCGCGCGGTCCGCCTCCCCCTTCGTCGGCATCGACAACCGCCGCGCCGGCGCCGATGTCGCCGCCTTTCTGCTCGCGCGCGGCATCGACCGCCCCGGCATCCTGCACGGCGACCGCGCCTCCTCGGCCACCGCCGACCGCATCGCCGGGTTCGCCGACGCCCTCGCGCGGGCCGGCGGCGCGGCGCGCACCGCCACCGCGGCGCTGGAGCACATGGAAATCGGCTACCGCCACGCGCTCGACGTGCTGCCCGCCGCCGGCGGCCGCCGCGGCATCTTCTGTCTCAGCGACCTGATCGCCTACGGCGCCCACCGCCGCCTGGCCGAAGCCGGGCTCAGCGTGCCGCGCGACGTCATCCTGGTCGGCTTCGACGACAACCCGCTGAACGACTGGGTGGCGCCCTGGCTGAGTTCCGTCCGGGTGCCCTACGACCGCTTCGGCCCGGCCGTCGTCGCCGGCTTGCAGGAAATGGCGCAGGGCCGCGGCGTCGATACGGTGCTGGAACACCGCCTGGTCGTGCGCGGCGCCTAACCCACCAGCCGATGGTAGAGTTCCGGGTCGGTCGCGCCCTCGGTGCTGAACAGCAGCACCCGGCTGTCCGCCCGCAGCCCCAGCGTCTCGCGCGCGGCCGGATCGGCGGCGGCGAGCAGGAAGCCGGCCAGCCCCGCCACGCCGGATTCGCCGGCGATTATGCCCACCCCGGCCAGCAGCTTCATGCACGCGATGGCGGCCGCGTCCGGCACCGCCATGAAGGCGGCCGCGCCGCGCTCCAGCTCGGTCCAGGCGAGCAGGCTGGGCTCGCCGCAGGCCAGGCCGGCCATGATGGTGTCCAGCGCGCCCGCAACGGTGGTGAGCGTGCCCAGTTCGGCGCTGGCCAGCAGGCAGGCCGCGTGGTCGGGTTCCACCACCACCAGCCCCGGCGGCAGCGCGTAGCGGGCGCGCATCTGCACGGATACCGCCGCCGCGGCGCCGCCCACGCCGCCCTGCATGAACACATGGGTGGGCGGCGCGCCGGCCCACTGGTCGGCAGCCTCGTCGGCCATCAGCCGATAGCCCTGCATCACGTCCACCGGCACCGCGGGGTAGCCCGGCCAGGACGTGATCGCATCAAGAGCCCGTCGAAAGCCGCTCGCGGGCAAGTACCATGGTGTCCGGCACGCCGGCACGCGGGTTGGCAAACAGGCTGAACGGATAGGGATCGAGCATCGGCGCCAGCGACCATCAACAAGGAAGACAGTGTCAGTACACCAGAAACGCCTGGTACGCCCCGATCATGTCCTCCACCGCGGTTTCGTAAAGCCGCTTGCCATGCTCGGGCGAAGACAGCGACGGCGCCGAACCGATACGTCCATCCGGGAAACGAGCCCGGAAGTCGGCCGCCTCGAAGAATCCGCCCGACTTCGGCGCCACGTGCGGCGACATCTGCGCCTGCTTGAAGGCCTGCGGCTGGCAGTACTGCGCCACCGACACTTCCGAACAGGTGGCGTGGCTGCCCTCGGCATCGCCATACAGCTCCTTCGTCAGCGCCTGCGTGCGCGGCCCCGACCAGAACGTCATGCGGCAGCGCAGCTTCGCCTCCGCCTCGCCGAGCGAGTGCCGCGCGTANNAGCTCGCTGAACGCGGCGGTCACGCTGGCAACGTTGCCGCCATGGCCGTTGATGAAGAAGAACCGCCGGAACCCATGCACGGCGAGCGACTGCACCACGTCGCGCACCACCAGCATGAGCGTTGACGGCCGCAGGCTCGCCGAACCGGTGAAGCCCAGATGGTGCTGCGACATGCCGTAGGCCAGCGTCGGCGCCACCATGCAGCCGATGCGCTCGCCCACCCCCCGGGCGACGAATTCACTGGTGAGATGGTCGGTACCGATCAGCCCGTTCGGCCCGTGCTGCTCCACCGAACCGATCGGGATGATGATGCCGGCGGTGCCGTGCAGGTAGTTTTCCACCTCCTGCCAGGTGCAGAGCGCGAGTTGCATTTCCCTTCCCCCTACTGTGCGATCGACACGCCGCCGAACGGCTGGCCGCCGAAGAAATGCAGTTTGAACCCCTTCACGTTGCTGCGCACCGGCACATAGGCGCGGCTGTCGGCGAACAGCATCATCGGCACTTCGTCGAAGATGATTTGCTGGGCCTGCTGATACAGTTTCGCCCGGGCGATGTCCTGGTGGCGCGGCTTCAGCGCCTCGGCGTGGCCGAACATCCCCGGCGAGACCATCGAGGCCGTCGGTGTGCTGGTGCCCAGCCAGACCGCGTTCACCAGACTGTCGAGGTCGATCGCGGAGGCCAGCGCCTCGCGCACGCGGCGGTCGTCGAACGACTTCTTGTCGGTCTTGAAGCTGAGATAACCCACCGATGCGATCGTCGCCTCCTGCACCACCACGCCCGGAGTGGCGCGCATGAAGTCGAGGTCGGACGGGTTCGGATAGCGTGCCACCTGGCACTCGTTGGCGCGCAGCCTGGCGAAGCGCGCGGACGCGTCCGGCGTGATCGAGAACCCCAACTGGTCCACCTTCGCCGCCCGCTCGGGCTGGCCGTTCTTCGCTCCCCAGAAATCGGGGAAGGCGCGGAACCGGATAAGGCTGTCCTTCTGGTATTGCACCAACTCGAACGGCCCGGTGCCGATCGGGTTGAGGTCATAGGCCTCGCGGCTGCCGCCGGCTTTGTCGATGGCGGCAGCGTATTCGGCCGAGGTGATGGAGAACGACTGTACCGAGAGGGTGGCGAGCAGCGGCGCGTGCGGCCGCTTCAGCTCGAAAGCCACGGTGTAATCGTCGATTTTTGTCACCGCTTTCAGCGGCGGCTCGATCAGGGCGGCGAACATCGGATAATTGCCGCCGCCGACCTTGTTCCACGGATGCGCCCTGTCGAGTATCCGCTGGAAGGTGAACACCACGTCGTCGGCGTTGAAATCACGGCCGGGCTTGAAGGCGGCGTTGGACTGCCACTTCACCCCGTGGCGGAGGTGGAAGGTGTAGCGCAGCCCGTCCGGCGAGATGTGCCACGACTCGGCCAGCCCCGTCTTCAGCATGGAGCCGCCGATCTCCATTTCCACCAGCCGGTCGGCCACCTGCTCGGAGACGTCGAAACTGGCGTTGGCGGTCGACAGGTTGGCGTTCAGCGCGTCCGGGCTGGCTTCGGTGAGAAAAACCACCAGCGTATCGGCGGCTGCGCCATGGGCGCCCAGCAGGACGAGCGCAGGGGCAAGCAGAACCGCGGCGGCGATGGCGAAGCGGTTCATGGTTTCCCTCCGGGTTGGTTGGGGCGAGAGTTCTGCCGCTGCGCCGCGCGGTCAACGGCCGGATGCGGCGGGCCGGCCGGTTGCCGGCAGGTCGGCGCGCCACGGCCGCGCAACCTGCGACTGCACCGCAAACGCGGGTCCTGTTTGCCCTATTTTGCGCCATTTCCCCGCCACCGTGATCGTTAACAGGTCAGGAGCTCATGAAATGCACACAGTTCTGCTGCACGACAAGGCGCGGCGGTCTGGCACGCCCATTGCGTAGGCGATTAATGCAAGGGACGGTCAGCCCGACCGCAACCCGGGCGCCGGCCCAAGAAACACAAGAGGGATGATCTGATGGCTTCTGTCCGAACCTGGCTCCGCGGCGTGTGTCTCGGCACCGCCGCCGTGGCCGCCACGCTGGCGCTCCTCCCCGCCACCGCGCCGTCCGCCAACGCTCAGCCCGTCGTACCCGCCAGTGCCGCACCGATCAAGGTCGGTATCCTGCATTCGCTGTCCGGCACCATGGCCATCAGCGAGACGACGCTGAAAGACGTCATGCTGATGCTNNACTGGCCGCTGTTCGCCGAGAAGGCCCGTCAGCTCATCACGGTGGACAAGGTCGCCGTGGTGTTCGGCTGCTGGACTTCCGTCAGCCGCAAATCGGTGCTGCCGGTGTTCGAGGAGCTGAACTCCATTCTCTTCTACCCCGTTCAGTATGAAGGAGAAGAAAGCAGCAGGAACGTCTTCTATACTGGCGCCGCGCCGAACCAGCAGGCCATTCCCGCGGTCGATTACCTGATGGCCAACGAGAAGGTGCAGCGCTGGGTGCTGGCCGGCACCGACTACGTCTATCCGCGCACCACGAACAAGATCCTCGAGGCGTACCTGAAGACGAAGGGCGTCAAGGACGAGGATATCATGATCAACTACACGCCGTTCGGCCAGAGCGACTGGCAGAACATCGTGGCCCAGATCAAAAAATTCGGATCGGCCGGCAAGAAGACCGCCGTTGTCTCCACCATCAACGGCGACGCCAACGTGCCGTTCTACAAGGAACTCGCCAACCAGGGCATCAAGGCCACCGACATCCCGGTGGTGGCGTTCTCGGTCGGCGAGGAGGAACTGGCCGGCGTCGACACCAAGCCCCTGCTCGGCTACCTGGCGGCGTGGAACTACTTCGAGAGCGTGAACACGCCCGCCAACAAGGCGTTCATCAACGACTGGCACGCTTTCACCAAAAACCCCAAGCGCACCACCAACGACCCGATGGAGGCGCACTACATCGGCTTCAACATGTGGATCAAGGCGGTGCAGAAGGCCGGCACCACCGATCCG
>PLTJ01000353.1 GCA_003164455.1 Acetobacteraceae bacterium | reverse complement strand
TGCTGGTGCTGTCCTTCGGGCTGCTCTACCAGCGCCGCCTGACCGCGGTGATCAACATCTACGCCATGCAGGCCTGGGTGCTGGCCGCGGCCGCTGGTTGGCAGGGCTGGGTGCAAGGCTCGCCGGAGCTGCATGTCACCGGGCTGATCACGCTGGGTGCCGCGGGTGTGGCCATCCCGCTCGTGTTGCACCGCATCGTGCGCCGGCTGCGGATTCATCAGGCCGTGGAAACGGCGTTGGGCATCTTCCCCAGCATGGCGGTGGGCGTCGCGCTGGTGGCGCTCGCTGTCCTGGTGGTGCTGCCCATAACGATGGACGACCAGTTGCTGACCCGGGAGGATCTGGCGCTCGCGCTATCGGTGGTGCTGCTGGGCCAGTTGATGATGATCACCCGGCGCACCGCGCTGGCTCAGGTGGTTGGCTTCATGTCGATGGAGAATGGGCTTCTGCTGGGAGTCGTCGGCCTGCGCGGCATGCCGCTGGTGATGGCATCGTCGGCTGCCGTACTGGTACTGAGTGGTGCGCTCGTGTCCGGCGTGGTTTTCTTCGGTATCCGCGAACGCTTCGACCGCCCCGACGAGGCGCCCCGGTGACCGAACTGCTTATCCTTCCCGGCCTGGTCGTGCCCGGCTTGGTCGTGATGGTGCCGCTCGTCGCGGCGGCGGGCCTGGGTTTGGTAACGAACGTCCGCCTCGCCGCCTGGATCAATGGGGGCGTCGCGACGCTGGTCTTCCTGCTGGCCTGCGCGCTGCCCTGGCAACCGACGGCAGGGCTGCTGCTGGTGGATCCGCTGGCCACGCACATCGCCATCCTGACCGGCTTCGTCGGCATGACCACTGCTTGGTTCAGCCGCGCCACCATCGCGGTGGAGGCCGAGGCGAAGCGGTTGGATGCGCGGGCATTGCGTGCCTACCACGCAATGTTTCAGGCCTATCTCGGCTTTCTGATGCTGGCGCTGCTGTCCAACAACGTGCTGGCCACCTGGGGGTCGATCGAGGCCGCTACCATCGCCTCGGTTCTCGTCGTGGCGCTGCCGCGCACGGACGCGGCCGTCGCGGCGGCGTCGAAGCAGTTCATTCTCTGCGGCGCCGGCATTTCCTTGGCGTTTTTCGGTACCACGCTGCTCTACCTGGCGGCGGTTCCCGTGCTGGGTTCCGGGCTGCCGGCGCTGACCTGGAGCCGGTTGCCAGCCGCGGCGCCACAGTTCCACGCCGCCATGCTGAACCTGGCCTTCGTGTTCCTGCTGCTGGGCTACGCCACCAAGGCGGCGCTGGTGCCGCTGCATGCCTGGATGGCGAGCGCCTGTGCCGAAGGGCCGACGCCGGTCTCGGCCGTGCTGTCCGGGTCCATCCTCAATGTGGCGCTGTTCGTCATTCTGCGGCTGCGCGGGCTGCTGGATGTCAACCTGGGGGCGATCGCGCCGGGGCCGCCGATCATGGCGCTCGGTTTGTTCAGCGTGCTGCTGGCCGCGTTCAGCCTGTGGCGGCAGAACGACGTAAAACGATTCTTCGCCTTCTCCACCATCGCGCAGTCCGGCGTGGCGGCCTTTGCCTTCGGCCTGGGTGGCGTGGGAGCGACCTTCGCCGGGCTGCTGCACCTGACGCTGCACACGCTGTCCCATGCGGCGATCTTCCAGTGCGTCGGCCGTGCTGTCCAACTCAAGGGCGGCCAACGCTTTGCCGATATCGGCGGGTTGCTGGTGCGTCATCGCGCGCTCGGGCTGACGCTGGCCGCCGGTATCGTGGCGGTGGCGGGACTGCCGCCCTTCGGCCTGTTCGCCAGCGAGTTTCTCGTTCTCATGGAGACCGTGCGACACCTGCCTTGGTTGGTATTGCCGCTGGCGTTGGGGCTGGTGGTGGGGGGCTGGGCTCTTGCCATGCGGCTTATTTCGCTTTGCCTCGGCGCGCCGACGCCGGATCGAGGCCCGGCGCCTGGACTGCCCGCGTTGGTGCCGGCCTGGGTGCACTTGGCCGTGGTCCTGGTGCTGGGGCTCGCCATGCCGGGTCCGGTGGCGGCGTGGCTGATGGCCATCGCCGAGGCGGCGCGATGAGCCGTTCCGCCGATATCATCCGCACCGCCCCCACGGAGCCCTGCCAGCCCTGGCCGCGCCACCTGCTGCTGGGCGAGGAGTGGCGGGCAATGGCGGCGTCGCTGGGCGAGGCGGGGGGGCCGGCGCTGCTGGCACTGTGGGCGGACACGGTGCGGGTGCATGCGCTGCTGCATGACTCGGATGGCGCGTGGCTGGTGGCCTCGACCAGCGTGGAAAACGGGCACTACCCGGCGCTGTCGCCGCAGCGCCCGTCCGCCGCCTGGTTCGAACGCATGATCCGCGATCTCTGGGGCCACGATGCCGAGGGTGGGCGGGACGGCCGGCCCTGGCTGGAGCACGGCCGATGGCCGGTGACAGCGCCGCTCTCCACGCGCCCACCGGCGCGTCAGTCGCCGACCGAGCCAGCGGAGTTCCTGCCGGTGGAGGGCGAGGACACCCATCAAATAGCCCTTGGACCGGTATATGCGGGGATCATTGAGCCCGGGCATTTCCGCCTTTCCGCGCTGGGCGAGACGGTGGTGCGCCTGGAGATCCGGCTGGGCTGGCTGCACAAGGGCACGCTCGGTCTGATGCACGGCAAGTCGCCACGGGCGGCGGCGCGATTTGCGGCCCGGCTGTCGGGCGACAGCACGGTGGCCCATTCCCTGGCCTTCGCCCGCGCCGCCGAGGCCGCCGCCGGTGCCGAGGTGCCCCCACGGGCGGTCGCGCTACGGGCCGTGATGGCGGAGCTGGAGCGGATTGCCAACCATCTGGGCGATTGCGGGGCGATCGCTGACGACGTCGCCTTTCCCTTCCTCTCCGCGCGTTTCTGCTGGCACCGCGAGGCCATGCTGCGCGCCGCCTCGGTGGCGTTCGGCCATCGGCTGATGATGGACGCGGTGGTCCCGGGCGGCGTGTCCACCGACATCGTGCCTGGCGGAGCCGAGGCGATCCTGCGCGCGCTCGCGGCATTGGCGGAGGAACTGCCGGAACTGGTGCGGACCGGCGACAATTTTTCTTCCCTTGCGGACCGGATGGTGGGCACCGGCGTTGTAACGCCAGCGTTAGTCGCCGCGTTCGCCGCCGGTGGCTTCGTCGGGCGCGCCTCCGGGCGTGGCTTCGACGCGCGCCGCACCCCGGGCTACGCGCCGTACGACCGGCTGACGTTCGCGGTGCCGGTGCTGGAGGCGGGTGATGTGGACGCGCGGGTGCGCATCCGCCTGACCGAACTCGGCGAGAGTATTTCTCTCGTGCGGGCACTGCTGGCCGACCTGCCCGAGGGGAGCGTGGCGGTGCCGCTGCCGCAGGCCACGGGCGAAGGGATCGGCTGGGCGGAAGGGTTCCGTGGCGACATCTGGCACTGGCTGCGGCTTGACGGCGGGCAGATTTCCGCTGTTTTCATGCGCGATCCGAGCTGGCTGCAATGGCCGCTGCTGGAGGCGGCCGTCGCCGGAAACACCGTCGCCGATTTTCCTCTCTGCAACAAATCGTTCAACTGCTCCTCTTCGGGGGTGGACCTGTAATGGTCTGGCGGCGGGTGGTCTCAACGCTGCGCCACGGCCCGGCCAGCCTGCCGGCCGAGCCGCTGGACGAGGCGGCAACGCGCGCCCTGGCCGAGCGGCTGGAGGCGGCGGCGCAACGCAGGCTGGGGCGGAGCCTGGCGATCCGGCAGGTGGACGGTGGCAGCTGCAACGGCTGCGAGCTGGAGATCCAGATGCTGAATTCCATCGTCTACGACCTGGAGCGTTTCGGCCTTCGCTTCGTCGCCAGCCCGCGCCACGCCGACGTGCTGCTGGTAACCGGCCCGGTGACGCGCAACATGCACGAGGCAGTACTGCGCACGTACGATGCGACGCCCGATCCGAAATGGGTGGTGGCGGTGGGCGACTGCGCCATCGATGGCGGCGTGTTCAAGGGCAGCTATGCCATCAGCGGCGCCGTGGGGACGATGTTGCCGGTGGATTTGGTGGTGCGGGGCTGCCCGCCGAGCCCGGCACAGTTGCTGAATGGGTTGCGGGCGTTGCTGGAAGCGAACGCGGGCTGAGTGGCGGGGGCGGACCGCCGCGCCAACGCACCCCTCTTGCCCCGGCGGGGTGGTAGGGCTAAGCCCTGCCCCTTCCCGCCGCCATAAAGGTTGTCCCCGCTATGTTCTCCCGGTTGCTCGGCTTCATGTCAGCCGACATGGCCATCGACCTCGGCACCGCGAA
>PLTJ01000122.1 GCA_003164455.1 Acetobacteraceae bacterium | reverse complement strand
CCGGATAGCGCAACGTCTCGCGCGACAGCGCATCCGCCCCGCCAACGTCATCGCATGGTCGCTCTGGCGACGGGCCCATCAGGCAGCCGCACAAGCATCGCATCTCAAACATAAATCACAACTGTAATGCTAGGCTTTCCTGGACCGGCGGCACGGCGCAGAATGGCCGCCGTTGACAGGGAGGTTCCGATGATGCGCGCGGTCACGCTGATTCTGGGCATCTTGCTGGCCGGCCCCGCCGCCGCCGACACCCTGCTGCACCTGTCCGAATCCGCCCGCGTGATGGTGCACCCGGACGAACTCGCCGCCTCGCTCCGTGCCGAGGCCGTGGCCGCCACCGCGGCGGAGGCGCAGACGCAGGTGAACGCCGCCATGGCCGGCGCCCTCGCCCTCGCCCACCAGGTCGCGGGGGTGAGCGTGACCACCGGCTTCTACACGGTCTGGCCGCAGACAGAGCCCGCTCGCCCCGCCGAACAGCAGCCGTGGCGGGCCAGCCAGACCCTCGAGCTGCGCGGCGGCAACGGCGCCGTGCTGCTGACCCTGGTGGGCGCGCTGCAACAGAGTGGCTTGGCGGTGTCGCAACTCGGCTGGCAGATGGCCGCCAAAACCGCGCGCCACGCCCGCGCCGAGGCGACCCGGCAAGCCCTGAGCGGCCTGCGCGCCCGCGCCGAGGAGGCGGCCGGCGTCCTCGGCCTGCACTTCGACAGCTTCCGCGAGGTGCGGCTCGATGACGCCCCCCGCCCGCACCCCATGCCGATGCGCGCCATGGCAGCGTCCCCCGCGGCCGCGCCGCCCTCCGCCGAGGCCGAGGACGTGCCGGTGGAGGCCGGCGTCGAGGCCGACGTGGTGCTGAAATAGGGGGCGGCCGATGATGGCCTATCTCTGGGTCGCGTTGGGCAGTGCGCTCGGCGGCATGGCGCCAATGACGCAGGGGAAAAGGCACTGACCGCGCCTCCCGAAATCGACCCCATCCCGCTCCGCCACCGCGACCTCGAGCAGATCGCCCTGATCGCGTTGCGCTGTGCGCGCCTGTTGATGCAGAGCGGCAGCAATGGGCGGGTGATCCACGAATGCGGCGCCTTGCTGGCGCGCAGCCAGGGGGTGGACCTGCTCGGCCTGCGGGTCGGCTACGCCTCCACCAGCATCACGCTGGGCCGCGATGGCAACTCCATCACGCGCATGGTCACCGTCGCCGGCCATGGCGTGAACCACCGGCTGGACCAGGCCGTCCGCGCCCTGGTGCGCGAGGCGGCGGCCTCCGGCATGGCGCCCGTCGACATCGGCTCGCGGCTGGACGCGCTGGTGCGCGACACGCCGCGTTATCCGGGCTGGCTGGTGGCGATCGCGGTCGGGGTGGCCTGCGCGGCCTTCGCCGGGCTGTTCGGGGCCGACCAACGCGCCATGCTGGCAACCCTGCTGGCCAGCGGCATCGGCCAGTCCCTGCGCCAGATTATGCACCGGCACGGCATCAATGTCTTCGTGATCGTCGCCGCGGTGGCCCTGCTCTCGGCTTTCCTGGGCGGCCTCGGGGCCCGGCTGGATGGCAGCGGCACCGTCGATCTCGCCCTGTTCGGCGCCACCTTGCTGCTGGTCCCGGGCGTCCCCGCCACCAATGCCCAGGTCGATGTGGTGGACGGATTCCCCACCCTCGGCAGTGCCCGCGCCGTTTCGGTGCTGATGGTCATGGTGTTCGTCGCGGTCGGCATCTGGCTGGCGCAGATGCTGCTCGGGATGCAGACATGACCGCGCTGCTCGCCCATGTGCTGCACCAGGCCGCCCTGGGCGCGCTCGCCGCCGCCGGTTTCGGCGTGTTGTTCAACGCCGCGCCGCGGGCGCTGGTGTTCTGCGCGGTGGGCGGCGCGCTTGCCCTCGCGCTGCGCACGGCGCTGCAGGACAACGGCTGGAGCCTGGAGGCGGCCTCCTTCGTCGCCGCCGTGGCGGTGACCCTGCTCGCCGCCGGCGTGCTGCGGCGTTGGCTCGGCAGCGGCGCCACCGCGGTCGCGGTGGCCGGTTGCATCCCGATGGTGCCCGGCGCCTTCTTTGCCCGTGCCCTGCTCGGCCTGTTCGCGCTCACCGCGCCGAACGCGACAGGCCTCGATCAGACCCTGGCTGTGACGATCGTCGCCATGCTGCGGGTCGTCTTCACGCTTGGCGGCATCGGCGCCGGCATCGCCATTTCGCTCACTGTGCTCCGCCGGCGCGAGTTTTAAACAAACTCCCAGGCGAACCGGTCCCCCTCCGCCTTCACCCGTCCGGCGCTCGGCGCGGGGACGTGCACGGGCAGCAGGATCGTGCCCTGCTCCGCGGCCCGCGCGAAGAAAGCCCGCCGCGAGCGCGCCGCCGCGGCGGGATCGGCGCAAAATATCGTCGACCAGTCGGGCTCGCGGCATTGCAAGGCGTGGTGCATCAGGTCGCCGATCACCGAGGCGCGCTGGCCGCGCGAGGCGATGTCGATGCAGCAATGGAAGGGCGAGTGCCCCGGCGTCAGCGACAGGCTGACGATATCCTCGAGCACATAATCGTCGTCCACCATCAGCGCCTGGCCCGCCGCGGTCACCGGCTCGCAGTTCATCGTCCACACCTTGCCCGGCGGGTTTTCGCCGCGCGCCGTGGCAGCTTGCCAGTAATCGTATTCCTTCTTGAGAAAGACGTATTTGGCACGCGGGAAAGTCGGCACCCAGCGGCCGTTTTCCAGCACCGTGTTCCAGCCGCAATGGTCGATGTGCAGATGGGAGCTGAAGACGAAGTCGATGTCCTCGAAGCGCAGCCCGAGGGCACGGAACCCTTCCAGCCATGGCGCCTTGGGGAAATCCATCGGCGGCGGAAAGCCCTTGTCCTCGCCGGTGCAGGTATCCACCAGGATGGTGTGCCGCGGCGTGCGCACGACGAAGGTCTGATAGGTGATGTTCAGACGGTTCAGCGCCGCGTCGTAGTGGATCGGCCCAAGCTCGCGCAGGTACCGCCCGCCCGCTTCCGCCTCGAAGGCGGGAAACATCGCCTCCGGCGCCCGCCACGGCCCGCTGCGCTCGGTGATGCTGTCGATGGCGACGTCGCCGACGATAACCCGTTGCATGGTGTTTCCTCGTGCTGATTCCCGTAATTTACTCCACTCCCTCGCCTCATGCGAGAGTGCCCGAGAGAGGGGTGGTACCAACGTGCTGCCAGACTGGCGTCTCGCGCCATGACCGCATGCGCCGAATTCGGCCACCGGCAACATATCCATTGCCGATTGTTTTGACGCAACATTGCTATTATCATTTTGCTTAACCGCTCCACCGATCCCACACACGGGGGGGCAAACCTGGAGGAGCGATTATGAGGATCACCGTCCCATTCGTCGCTGCAGCCCTTACCCTCGTCTCTGCCTGCGCTGCCAATGACGGGCCACCGGCTGACATTGCCCAGTCCGTCGGCACCTGGCATTTTACGAAAAAGCCGCAGCCTAGTAGTTGCGATGTAACGGAGTTGCGCATCAAACCAACTTCTACGTCCGGAAAATTTTCTGGTGAATTGGATGTGTCATGCAATAGAGTAACTATAGTGTCAGGAGTTGAGTTCTTCACCATTACCCCGAGAGGTTCTGACCTAGACTTTATTGGCGTAGAATTCCGCAACAACAACCCTGGTGTCAAGTATTATCTTGACCACTTGGTCCTTTCGTCCAAAGGGCATTGCAATCTGTCTGGATACTGGCAGGACAGCAACAGTACTGGTGGGAAGTTCATGGAACTCCACCGGGATGGATGCACCTGAACCACTCGTAGTTGGGGAGGATTTCGCCTATCCGCGGCAGCAAGTCGGGATAGGTGAAATCTTCTGCGATCGTGCCGTTCTGACAGAAAGCGACCGTCTCGTGCAAGACGTGCAGGACGGTGATGCTTTTTTGTCTGTTCGTCACCGACCCGCCGGCGCCGGCAGGCAGAAGCGGAAGTCACAGCCCTGATCGGCCTGCAACACTTCATCGAGGTACAGTTTCAGATACCCCCGCTCCGCCCCCGGCGGCGGCGCCGGCGGCACCCAGGCCGCCCGCCGCGCCGCCAGTTCGGCGTCATCCACCAGCAGCTCGAGCGTGCGCGCCTCCGCGTCCAGGCGGATGCGATCGCCCGTGCGCACC
>PLTJ01000113.1:2842-13625 GCA_003164455.1 Acetobacteraceae bacterium | reverse complement strand
CATGCACCGGCACGCCGCTGATGCGCAAATGGTAGACTTGGCCGCTTTTGCTGATCCGATCGAAGCGAAAGTCACGAAAGGACTGCTGGGCTGCCAGGACCTGCTTATGGTCTTCCCAGAACTCCGGGGCGTGGGGATAGGAATTGCCCTCCCACCGCCGCCTGCCCAGGGCCGTGTCACCATCTTCGTCGGCCAGCGGGGCGTTCGAACTGATCGCCGTGAAGCGCAGTTCCGCGTCCTGCTCCCAGAACCAGTCGGAGGCCAGTTCGGAGAAATCGCGGAACCGGGCCTCGCTTTCCCGCAGCGTGGCCATGGCGCGGGAGAGCGCGGCGTTTTGCCGCTTCTGTTGGCTTATCTGCCGGCCGATCAGGGCGAAGATGACCAGCAGGAATACGGAAAAGCCGCTACCGAGCAGCATGATGTGGACGGCCTGGTCATGCCAGGGCTTCAGCATGATGTCTTCGGGAACCGCGACGTCGACCACCAGGGGGTAGCGGGGCGTCGGGTTGACCGACACGATCGTAGCCGGCGCGGCGGGATCGTCGGACCCGCTATAGGCGCCCCCGCCGTGGGCAACCAGATCGAACCACGACAGGGCCGCCGGCGGCGCCGCGGCGGCGCTGCCGACCGCGGCATAACGCACGAGCACGCGGCCATCGCTGCGACGCAATGTCACGGCAAGATGCCGTTGATTGTCGATCGCGTCGTAGAAGTTGTACATCTCGGCGATATCGACACGCGTCAAGATGATGCCGAGGAAAGTGCCGTCCGGTCCGTCGATCCGGCGGGCAACGGAGAATGCCTTCCCGCCCGGGCTCTGCCGCGTTGACACGACGCTGACAGCCAGGTCGCTATGGAAATGATCACGGAGTTGCTGGAAATAGTCGTCGTCCGCGACGTTGGAGGGCACCAGGGGGGGCTGCGTTGTATTGACCAGGGTGCCGGCGGCATCGAACAGCTTGATGCCACGGCCCGCCGTCAGGTTCGCCATCTGCGCGAGCAGGAGTTGGCGAATATCGTCGCCCGCCAGGTGATATCTGGCCTCCTCGGGAGTGCGGATCCCCCGGGCCTCGATGCGCGACTGCGTTTGCTCCAGCAGGAGATCGATCGTCTGCATGTAGCGCGATGTCTGTTCGGCCAGGACGATGCCCAGGCCCCATATCTCGGCCCTGGCATGCTCGACGGCCTCGCGGCGTGAGTCCCGGATGATGATGCCGGTGTACAGAAGGCTCAGCAGCGCCAGGGCGAGGCCAACCAGCCAGATGTGCTGGTCAAAGGCAGTGCGCCCCACGGACCGGGTCCTCGAAGCGACAAGGCCGGCGCATCGCCTGAACGCACGGGACAACAGGGAGATCGACATGGCGTGGGCTGCCTTGCGTGGCCGGCGATGCGATTTCTCAACCCCCGAAAGGACGTCCTCATCGGCGGAGACGAAATCCCGATCGGGAGGCCTGGCGTGTATGGTTGGTGAGGACTTTGGGGCGCTGGGAAGGTGTGGCTCTGCCAGCGATGCCGGGCCATCGTGGCGAAGGAACAACGATCGACGCGCCAGAGAGATCCGCCAGACCAACCGGTTAATTTTCCACAAAAACACTTAATCATAGGCGCGTGATCATCCGTTATCACGTCATCGTGCTCGTATGATTAAAGGCGGACAGGACCGATTTCGCACGTAATGCTGTCCAGATACGATTCGGATCGTTTGACGTAAAAAAGATACTTCCATGGCCAGGGAAGCCCCCATTTGATCGGAAACGGACGTGCGAATAACATTCCCAATCTCTCGGGGTGCCAAAGCGAGACGGTCCGGCCCCGTGGTTGCCGAAAATGGACTGCCGGCATGCCGCTGGTCCTGCTGCGCCAGTAATCGCAGGGGCTGCGCAAATTATGGAGGGCTGACCGGCGTCGCCTTCGGCGGCCGATCGAACCGCGGCCGGCGCGATCACGTTTCGGGATGCGGCGGTGCGGGTGCCGGGCGTGTCGCCCCGCCGCGCCCGGCACCGGGAAATCGGGTCAATCCCCCGCGGCGCCCCCCCAATCGGCCATGCATTGATGCCGGGCGGCGACCGTGCTACGGGCCGGCGCATGTCGCCCCCCCCCCTGCCGCTGATCGCGGTGCTCAACGGCCCGAACATGAACATGCTCGGCCTGCGCCAGCCGCGTCTCTATGGCAGCGCCACGCTGGACGACCTCGAGACCTTGTGCGCCGAAACGGCGGAGCAGCTGACCCTCGCCATCGACTTCCGCCAGACCAACGCCGAGGCCGAGCTGATCTCCTGGGTGCAGGAATGCCGTGGCCGCGCCGCCGGCATCGTCATCAACCCGGCCGGCTACGCCGCCTCGGTCGCCCTGCTGGACGCGTTGCTGGCCACCGACCTGCCGGTGATCGAGGTGCACATCACCAATATCTATCGCCGCGAGGAGTTCCGGCAGCATTCCACCGTGTCGAAGGCGGCGGTCGGGGTGATCTGCGGCCTTGGCATCGGCGGCTATGCGCTGGCGTTGACCGCCATGGCGGACCTGGTGGAGGCTCGAAACGAATGACCGCTGACCGGATCGATCACGAAGCCGTCCGCCAGTTGGCGCTGATCCTGACCGAAACCGGGCTGACCGAGATCGAGGTCGAGGGCAAGGAAGGCCGCATTCGCGTGGTGCGGGCCGTTGCGCCGGTCGTGCAGGCCACCGTCGCCTCCGCGGCAGCCGCCCCCGCCCCCGCGGTGGAGGCGCCCCCGGCCGCCCCGCCCGACGACGCCCACCATCCCGGCGCGGTGCTCAGCCCGATGGTTGGCATCGCCTATCTCTCGCCCGAGCCCAGTGCCCCGTTGTTCGTCACCGTCGGCCAGGGGGTTAGCGCCGGGCAGACGCTGCTGCTCATCGAGGCGATGAAGACCTTCAACCAGATCAAGGCGCCCAAGGCCGGCACGGTGACCCGCATCCTGGTGCCCTCCGGGACGCCGGTCGAGTATGGCCAGCCCTTGATGATCATCGAATAGCCGCCGGAACCCCGCCGGTGTTTCACAAGATCCTGATCGCCAACCGCGGTGAGATCGCGCTCCGCATCGAGCGCGCCTGCCGCGAGATGGGCATTCCCACCGTTGCCGTGCACTCCACCGCCGACGCCGAGGCGATGCATGTCCGCCTGGCCGACGAGAGCGTCTGCATCGGGCCGCCGGCGGCGCGCGACTCCTACCTGAACGTGCCGGCCATCCTGTCCGCCGCTGCCATCACGGGGGCGGACGCCATCCATCCCGGCTACGGCTTCCTGTCCGAGAACGCCTCGTTCGCCGAGATGGTGGAGGCGCATGGCCTGACCTTCATCGGCCCGTCGCCCGCGCATATCCGCATGATGGGTGACAAGATCGCCGCCAAGGCCGCCATGCGCTCGCTCGGCGTGCCGCTGGTGGCGGGCTCGGACGGCGAGCTGGCCGATCTCGACGAGGCGCGCCGGGTTGCCGCCCAGGTCGGCTATCCGGTCCTGATCAAGGCCGCGGCCGGCGGCGGCGGGCGCGGCATGAAGGTGGCCACCGTGCCGGACGAGCTGGATGAGGCCTGGCACGTCGCCCGCACCGAGGCCCGCACGGCATTCGGCAACGACGCCGTCTATCTCGAGAAATGCCTCGACCGGCCCCGCCACATCGAGTTGCAGATGCTGGCCGATGCGCACAACAACGTGGTGCATTTCGGCGAGCGCGACTGCAGCCTGCAACGGCGCCACCAGAAGCTGCTGGAGGAGGCCGGTTCGCCGGCGCTTACCGCGGCGCAGCGTGACGCGTTGGGCGCCACGGCCACCGCCGCCCTTTCCCGCCTGGGCTACCGCAACGTCGGCACGATGGAATTCCTCTACCAGGACGGCCAGTTCGCCTTCATCGAGATGAACACCAGGCTGCAGGTCGAGCATCCCGTCACCGAGATGGTGTGCGGCGTGGACATGGTGCGCGAGCAGATCCGCATCGCCACCGGCAGCCCGCTCGGCTACGGGCAGGCCGACATCCATTTCTCCGGCCACGCCATCGAGTGCCGCATCAACGCCGAGGACCCGGACACCTTCATCCCGACCCCCGGCCTGGTGACCGCCTTCCATGCCCCTGGTGGCCTGGGTGTGCGGGTCGATTCAGCGCTCTATGCCGGCTGCGTCGTGCCGCCCTACTACGACAGCATGGTCGCCAAGCTGATCGTGCACGCGCCGAGCCGGCCAGAAGCGATCGCCAGGTTGCGGCGCAGTTTGGCGGAGTTCGCCGTGGTCGGCATCCAGACCACCGTGCCCCTGCACCAGCGCATCGTCGATGCGCCGGAATTCATCGCCGGCGACTACACGGTCCACTGGCTGGAAGAGTTCGTCAGCCGCCATTGATCGCCCGCCCGGCGGACATGACACGCAGTTGCCTTTCTTCCGCCGCGCCGATCCGGCAGAATGCGCCATGTCCCGCCGCTCCTTCGAGGTCACACCGGACCTGATGCTGCGTGCCTATCGGGCTGGTCTGTTCCCGATGGCCGAGACGCGCCTGGGGGAGCGGCTATACTGGCTGGACCCCGAGCAGCGCGGGGTGTTGCCGCTGGACAGCTTCCATTTGCCGCACCGGCTGCTGCGCACCGTGCTGTCCGGTGTCTACGAGGTGGATGCCGATCGGGACTTCGCCGCCACCATTGCTGCCTGCGCCGAAGCCGCGCCGGGGCGCGAGGACACCTGGATCAATGCCGAGATTGAGCGGCTGTTCCTCGAGTTGCACCGCCTCGGCCGTGCCCATTCGGTCGAATGCCGCCAGCACGGCGAGCTGGTCGGCGGCCTTTATGGCGTCGTCCTGGGTGGCGTGTTCTTCGGTGAGAGCATGTTCAGCCGGGCGCGGGATGCCTCCAAGGTGGCGCTGGCGCATCTGGTGGTGCGGTTGCGCCTCGGTGGTTTCCGCCTGCTCGACACGCAGTTCGTCACCGTTCATCTGTCCCAGTTCGGCGCCATCGAAATCCCGCGCGACGCCTACAAGGCGCTGCTGGCGGCGTCGGTGGACGTGCCGGCGCGCTGGGG
Source organism: Acetobacteraceae bacterium (assembly GCA_003164455.1). Lineage (GTDB taxonomy): Bacteria > Pseudomonadota > Alphaproteobacteria > Acetobacterales > Acetobacteraceae > Rhodovastum. The sequence goes on along the minus strand of PLTJ01000113.1, from coordinate 8,605 downwards.
GGCCGGCCCCGACCCGGTCGTGCTGGAGGCGGAATTGCGAACGATGACGCGGCATGCCGCGGAGGGGAAAAGGCACAATGATGCCCTATGATGGATGCCGCCGCGGGGCTCTCCTGGCCGCCTTGCTGGTGCTGTCGGCACCGGCCGCCGCCCAGGACCGGCCGGTGTTTCCGCCGACCCGCGACGTGGCGGTGACCTACCAGGCGAATATTGCCGCCGCCGGCGTGCCGCACGAGATCGTCATGCGCTACTCGGCGGCCCGGGACCGTGCCCGTGTCGATGGCGGCCTGCCCGGCTACGTCCTGGTGGACCTGAAGACCCGGCATGCCACCATCGTCATGGAGCAAATGGGCATGATGATGGATGCGCCGCCCAATGCCGGCGTGGACCAGGCCCTGGTGCTGGAGAACGGCAAGCACTTTGTCCGCAAGGGCAGCGACACCGTCGCCGGGCTGCGCTGCACGGTCTGGGACGTCAGCGACGACGACGCCAGCGGCACGGCCTGCGTGACCGCCGACGGCGTGGTGTTGCGCGCCAATGGGCATGACCGAAAGGGGCGGGCGGGCAGCCTCGAGGCCACCCAGGTGCAGTATGAGCCGCAGGCCGAGGCGCTGTTCTGGCCGCCGCCGAACGTGCACAAGGTCACGATCGCGGCCGGGCCGGGAGGCGGGAAGGGTTTGTCCGGCCTGCTTTCTACCCCGGCGGCGGCGGCCGCGCTGGATCGCCTGCGCCGCGGCCAGCCATGAGGGGCCTGGCCACGGCGCTGCTCGTCCTGGCCCCCTTCGCCGCCGCCGCGCAGGAGCGGCCGACGCTCACCCCGAGCCGCGACGTCGACGTGGTCTATATGATGGTGCAGGCCGACGCGCCGGGCGGGCCGCGGGTGGTGGAGGAGCGCATGCGCTGGGCCGCCGCCGCCGGCAAGCTGCGCATCGACCCGCCCATCCCGGGCCTATGGATGGTCATGGACACCCGCACCCGGCGCTTGGCCACCGTACGCGACGCCGATCGTTCGGTGCTGGAAATCGAGTCCGCCCAGTCCCTGCCGGGTCCGGCGCCTGCCGCCGGCACCCCCTTCCAGCGGCGCGGCGCTGACACGGTCGCCGGACAGCCCTGCACGGAGTGGCAGACCGCGGACGTGACCGGTGCGCCGACCCTGGCCTGCATCACCGACGACGGCGTGCTGCTGCGGGCGAGCGCCGCCGGCCGGGTGCTGGTGGAGGCGCTGCACCTCAGCTACGCCGCGCCGGACCCCTCGGTGTTCCGTATTCCGGAGGATTACCGGAAAATAACGCCGCCGCCGGTGCAACGTCCGCCGCCCTGATCCGTCAGCCCGGCATGATCCCGACCCCTTTCCCCCGTTCGTTCGCGCTCTGGCGCGACCCCGCCGGCCGGTTTTCGCCGCTCAAGGTGGTCACCTTGGCGCTGGTGCTGTTGCCCGCCGCCCAGCTTGCCGTGCGCTGGGGCCTGGGCGATCTCGGCCCTCGGCCGATCACCGAGGTGCTGCACGGGCTGGGCGACTGGACCGTGCGTTTCCTGCTGCTGGCGTTGGCGGTGAGCCCGGCCCGGAGCGTGTTCGATTGGCCCGGCGTGGTGAAGCTGCGCCGCCTGCTCGGGGTGAGCGCGGCCTGCTATGCCGGCGCCCATTTGTCGCTCTACTGCGTCGATCAGAAATGGGCGCTCGGCACGGTCGCCAGCGAAATCGTGCTGCGGTTTTATCTCACCATCGGCTTCGTGACGCTGCTCATGCTGGGCGTGCTGGCCGCCACCTCGACCGATGGCTGGCAGAAGCGGCTGGGACGGCGGTGGAAGCTGCTGCACCGGTTGGTCTTCGTGCTGCTGCCCTTGGCGTTGTGGCACTATTTCCTGCAATCTAAGTCCGACGTCACCAACCCGGCGTTTTTCACCGGCCTGGCCTGCTGGCTGATGCTGTGGCGGCTGGCGCCGAAGCGCTGGCAGGGCCGGCTGGCGCTGCTGCCGCCGCTGGCGCTGCTTGCCGGCCTCGCGGCTGCCGGCATCGAGGCGGCCTGGTATGGGCTGGCCACCGGCGCGTCGGCCTGGCGGGTGCTGGCGGCCAACCTCGACATCGGCTTCGGCCCCCGCCCCGCGGTGGCCGTCGCGCTGTGCGGTCTGGCGGTGTTCGTCGTCGCCCTGTTGCGCCGCACGCTGGGCCGCCGGCGGCGCCGGTCAGTCGGCGGCGGCCAGCCCGGCCAGGGCCAGGGCCTCGCTCAGACGTTGCCGGCCCAGCCGTTCGGAGAAGGCGGCTAGGGCGAAGCGGTTGCCTTCCTCGGCCAACTGCTGCCACAGCGCCGGCGTCTGGTACAGGCGCACCACCGCGAGCGCGAACGGCCCGGCGCCGTCCGCCACCAGCAGGTGTTCGTCGCCGATCAGGCCGCTGCCCTCGACCGCGACGCTGCTCGCCACCACCGGCACGCCATGGGCCAGGCTCTCGGCCAGCTTGCCCTTGAAGCCGGCGCCGAAGCGCAGCGGCGCGATGCTGACCCGATGGCGCGCAAACGCCTCCGCCAGCTCGGCGATGGAACCCTCGATCGCCACGTCCGGACCGGCCAGGGCGCGCACCGCCTCCGGCATGCCATGGCCGTAGACGTGCAGCACCACGCCGGGCAGCAGCGGGCGCAGCAGCGGCATCACCGTGGTCACGAACCAGATCACCGCGTCGGCGTTCGGCCGGTGGGCGAACCCGCCCAGGAACATGATCCCGTGACGCTCGGCAAACCCGGCCGCGCTGCGCCCGCGCGGCCCGATCACCCAGGGCAGGTAGACCATCCGCGCATCCGGCAGTTCGTCGGCCAACAGGTCCATTTCCTGGCTATTGCACACCAGGGCGGCGTCGGCTTCGGCGAAGGCGCGCAACTCGCGGCCGCGCATGTCCTCGGCCTCCTGGGCCAACGCCGCCGAGCCGGTCAGCTCGGCCTCGCGCTGCAGACGCAGGAAGTGCAGATCGGCGTTGTTGAACAGGATGCGCGCCTGCGGGGCGTAACGTCGCAGCAACGGCATCGCCTGCTCGGCGACGGTCACGCGGTGCACGTAGGCCAGCGCGAAGGACGGGCCGCGCAGCGCGATCAGGTGTTCCAGCCCGGCGGTGAACGGATGCGCGACCAGCTCGATGCCGGCCTCGGCCAGCGCCTCGGCATAGGGGGAGGGGGCGTCGAGGTTGGCGGGCAGGAACGTGATTGCATAGCCCAGCGATTGCAGCAGGCGCATATGCTCGAGGATGACGTTCGAGCCGGCGTCGCGGTCGGGCGTCGGCACCGTCGCGTCGATCACCAAGGCCCGTGGGCGCGGCGTGTATGCCGGCACCGGGTATTGCACGTCGGGGCAGCCGATCATCACCTCGACCGTGACCGCGCCGGTCAGGAACCGGTGCACCCGGGACGGCAGCAAGGCAAACCCGTCGGTCCAGCGCGCCCCCGCTTCGGCCTGGTGGAATCCCTCTTCCAGCCCGCGGTAGTCGTGGCGCAACTCGATCGACGCGTCGCTGCCGCGCAGCCGTATCCACCAGAGGCTGACGCCAAGGCGGCGATCGTCGGGCGATCCCTGGCCTTGCGCCGCGGGCACCAGCGCGCGCGACAACAGGCGGATCTGCCGGGCGGGACCGATCAGGTGGAAAATGTGCAGGCCCTGGTCCACGGACACCGGCAGCAGCACCTGCCCGTCCACCAGCAGCCGCAGGTCTGGGTCGCCGACCGGCTCCGGCTGTTCCGCATGCGCTTCCGTCGTGGGGACGCTCAAGGTTGCGGGAAGTCCCATGTTACACCGCTCGCAACATCCGGCATGACACGCTTCCGAATCGCGAACGCACGCCCGGCACCGTTACGGGGTGCCGACGGTTTGTAATACAGCACACCCGATGGTACCAAAGCGAGTCGCGCCACTCGACGTCTGTTGTCTTTTCAAGCAGATTGTCACGCGATCGACGGAACACCGATGACCGTCGTTTCTCCCGAAGCAGGATTGTGCTCATGTCCGAATCTGCCTCCCCCCCCAAGCCCGCCTTGCCGCTGTTCTTCAAACGTGTGGTCGGTGTGAACCCCGAGATGCATGGGGCGCTGCGCCTCGATCGCAGCACGGGCTTTGGCTATGCGGCGCGGGCGCAGTCGGTGCCGATCGGGCTCGGCGAGATGGAGGCCGTGTCGCAGCACTATCCGGTCCTGTTTGCCGGTGGCCAGCAGCCCGTCGCGGTGGCGCTGCTCGGCCTGCGCGAAAACGAGAACCTGTACGTCCTGCCCGACGGCAGTTGGCGGCCAGGGGGCTATGTGCCTGCCTATGTGCGCGCCTTCCCGTTCATTTTCGTCGAAAACGAGGCCGCCAAGACCCTCTATGTCGGCATGGAGCCCGACGCCGACTGCCTGCGCCCCGACGCCGGTCTGCCGCTGTTCGAGGACGGCAAGCCGACCGCGGCCCTGAACGAGAGCGTGGCGTTCTGCTCGGCCCTCCGCGACAACCTCAACGCCGCCGCCGCCTTCGGCCGCGCGCTGGCCGCCGAGGGCCTGCTGGAGGACGAGGAGGCGAACATCACCTTCACCCATGGCGGCGCCTCACGCGTGCGTGGCTTCAAGGTCGTCAAGCCCGAGCGTCTCGACCGGCTCAGCGACGAGACCTTCCTGGACTGGCGCCATCGCGGCTGGTTCGGCCCGCTCTACGCCCATCTGCACTCGACGGCGCGGTGGTCCCGGTTGATCGACCTGGCCGCGCCGCCGGTACCGGTCGCGAACTGACGCCGCGTGCCCTGGCGCCGTGAAGCAAGGTTCCGGGGAGGGCGGCGACGACCTGGACCGGCGCGCCCGCCATCAGCCGCCCGCTCGCCAGCCTCCCGCGCACGGGGGTTGCGCCGCTGGGCCGGCATCGTCATAGAACCGTCCGCTTTCATCCGAGGAGATCTGCCACCATGCCTGCCATCACACTGCCCGACGGTTCCGTGCGCCGTTTCGATGGGGCAGTGACGGGCACTACCGTGGCGGAAGCGATCGGCCCGGGCCTCGCCCGTGCCGCCCTGGCGATGAAACGCGACGGCAAGCTGGTCGATCTGGCGACCCCGATCGCCGACGACGCCAGCCTGGTGTTCATCACCCGCCGCGACCCCGACGCGCTGGACCTGATCCGCCACGACGCCGCCCACGTGCTCGCCGAGGCCGTGCAGGCGCTCTACCCCGGCACGCAGGTGACCATCGGCCCGTCGATCGAGAACGGCTTCTATTACGATTTCGCCCGCAACGAACCCTTCACGCCGGAGGATTTTCCCGCCATCGAGGCGAAGATGCGCGAGATCGTGGCGCGCAACAGCGCCTTCGTGCGCGAGGAATGGAACCGCGAGGCCGCCATCGCCTTCTTCGAGGCCCGCGGAGAGAAATACAAAGCCGAACTGATCCGCGACCTGCCGGGCGACGAGATCATTTCGCTGTACCGGCAGGGCGACTGGGTCGATCTCTGCCGCGGCCCGCATCTGCGCGCCACCGGCGATGTCGGCCACGCCTTCAAGCTGATGAAGGTGGCCGGCGCCTATTGGCGGGGCGACCACCGCAACGCCATGCTCAGCCGCATCTACGGCACCGCCTGGCGCGACCAGAAGGAACTCGACACCTACCTGACCATGCTGGAGGAGGCGGAGAAGCGCGANNTCGGCCTGTTCCATTTGCAGGAGGAGGCGGTCGGCAGCGTGTTCTGGCACCCCAAGGGCTGGAAGCTCTATCGCACCGCCGAGGAGTACATGCGCCGCCGGCTGGACGCCGCCGGCTACCTGGAAGT
>PLTJ01000113.1:0-2789 GCA_003164455.1 Acetobacteraceae bacterium | reverse complement strand
ACTGTCCGGGCGCGGTGATGATCTTTCGCCAGGGCATCCGGTCGTATCGCGAACTGCCGCTGCGGCTGGCCGAATTTGGCGCCTGCCACCGCTACGAGCCCTCCGGCGCCTTGCACGGCATCATGCGGGTGCGCGCTTTCCTCCAGGATGACGCGCATATCTTCTGCACCGAGGCGCAGATCGCCGACGAGACCGTGCGCTTCGTCGAGCTGCTGTCGTCGATCTACCGCGACTTCGGTTTCCCCGAGTTCCGGGTGAAATTCTCCGACCGGCCGGCGATGCGGGCCGGCTCGGACGCGGTGTGGGACCGGGCCGAGCAGGCCCTGAAGGAGGCCTGCGCCACCGCCGGCGTCGAATACACGCTGAACCCGGGGGAGGGGGCGTTCTACGGCCCCAAGCTGGAGTTCGTGCTGCGCGACGCCATCGGACGGGACTGGCAGTGCGGCACGCTGCAAGTGGATTTCGTCCTGCCCGAACGGCTTGACGCCGAATACGTGGCCGAGGACGGCAGCCGGCGGCGGCCGGTCATGCTGCACCGGGCCATCCTGGGCAGTCTCGAGCGTTTCCTGGGGATTCTCATCGAGCAATACGCCGGCCGGTTCCCGCTCTGGCTGGCGCCGGTGCAGGTGGTGGTGGCGACCATCGTCTCGGATGCCGACGCCTACGCCGAGGAGGTGGCGGCGGCGCTGCGGGCGAAGGGGCTGACGGTGAAGCTCGACCTGTCGAACCAGAAGATCAACGCCAAGGTGCGCGACCACAGCCTGCAACGCGTGCCGGCGATCGCCGTGGTGGGCCGGCGCGAGGCCGAGGAGCGCACCGTGGCGCTGCGCCGGCTCGGTGGCGAGGCCCAGGAAGTGCTGCCGCTCGCCGAGGTGGTGACACGTCTTGCAACCGAAGCCACGCCTCCCGATCTGATCAGGGCGGGCGCAGCCTGATTTGCCCCGCCCGGCGCTTGATTGCGCGCCCGGATTTAGCGAAACTCTGACGCCTTCCGTGCCGGGCCTTGGCGGGCCTGTCACGGCACTTTCGTAACAGCAACAGGAGACGACCATAGCCAGAGGACCCCAGTCCGCCACGCCGAGCCGCGACGGACCCCGCGTCAACGAAGACATCCGAGTCCCCCAGGTTCGCCTGATCGACGAAGACGGTGAGATGCAGGGCGTCATGACCGCCCGCGACGCGTTGCACCGGGCTTTTTCGGTTGGCCTCGACCTGCTGGAAATCAGCCCGAACGCCGAGCCGCCGGTCGTGAAGATTCTCGACTACGGCAAGTACAAATACGAACAACAAAAGAAGAAAAACGAGGCCAAGAAAAAGCAGAAAGTCATCGAGATCAAGGAGATCAAGGTCCGCCCGAACATCGACGAGAACGACTATCAGGTCAAGCTGAGGGCCATGAAGACGTTCATCGAGGAGGGCGACAAGGTCAAGGTCACGCTGCGCTACCGTGGCCGCGAGATGGCGCACCAGGACATCGGCGTCAAAGTGCTTGAGCGCATCCGCATCGACATGGACCCCAGCACCAAGGTCGAGCAGATGCCGCGCATGGAAAACCGCCAGATGATCATGGTGTTGAGTCCGCGCTAGCGCCGCCGCGCCGCGGACCGGGCGCGTTGGCAGCGGGTACCGGGCCGGTACGCGCTGCCTGTTGGCGTCAGCAGCCCAACGTTCAGCTCAGTTCAGCTCAGCGTGGCGCGCTGGTGCTGTGCCATGCGGTCGAGCGGCGCCCCCAGACGCTTGGCGGCCCACAGCGGCCAGGTCGGGTCGGCCAGCACCGCGCGCACGGTGCTGGCCTTGCGCCCGGCATGCGCCATCTGCACCCCCGGCACCGCCCCGCCCCGCGCCATCAGCGCGGCCAGGCGCGACAGAAAATGCTGATGCGCGCGGTTCCACAGCCCAGGCAGTTCGGCGTGATCCGTGCCACCGGCGAAACGACGATGCGGTTGCGGGCTGTTACCGAACGGAAAGTGGCGGGGGTGAACAGAGACGCCACGTCAACGGACGTCAGTTTGTCTCAGCCGCCTGGCCCGCGGCGACGCTGATCGTCTTGAGTTCGTCGATCAGCGCGCGGCCCGGAGCCGTACGATCGACCAGCACGCTGCGACGATCCGACGGGTCGGGCAGGCGCTGCGCGAGGTTGAGCTCGCCGAGCTTGTCCAGCGCGCGGGTGATCACCGATTTCGACACATGCAGATCGGCCGCCAGCCCCCGCACGGTGTGGTCGCCGTCCTTGAGGTAACAGGTGAGGAACACGCCGAGCTGATGGGTGGACAACGCCGGTCCATCCTTGCGGACCAGGGCCACGATAACTTCCCGGAGGATACCGACGGCGAGATCGGGAGAGAACTTTGCAGCCATGGGCGGACGTCCTTTCGTTTTGGCAAGGCGGCGCCACGGGGCCGCCGGTCGGCAACACAGAATAGTACCGCTAACGTATGATTCGGCACCTGCGGTGGCAGTCCACCACCAGCCCGCCGGCAGCGCAAGTCACGTGGTCTTTCGTCGAACTTTGTCGAGAAGCGGCGGCCGGATAGGGCAACGCCGCTGGTACGGTTTCCGAGGGCTGGTGCATGTCTACCCCGGCAGGGTCAACTCGGCGATGCCGCGCAGCGACAGCTCGCCGGCCCGCAGGCAGGCGACCAGGCGGCCCGGCGCCACCTCCTGCAACTCCGGTCTTTCCTCCCGGCAGCGAGCGGTGGCGTGGCGGCAGCGTGGATGGAAAGCGCAGCCCGGCGGTGGATTGGCCGGATCGGCAATCTCGCGTTCGAGGATGATGCGGTTGCTGGCCA
>PLTJ01000276.1 GCA_003164455.1 Acetobacteraceae bacterium | reverse complement strand
GGTCGCATCGAGCAGGCGTCCGACCCCCATCGAGACGAACATGCCGACAATATAGGCGCAGAACCCGCCGATGCCGACGACCGAACCGATCGTGCCCTGTGGCATGGTGTCCGACACGATGGTGTAGACATTGGCCGAATAGCCCTGGTGGGCGGACGCCGCGATGCCGATCAGCAGGACGGCCAGCCACACGCTGGAAACCTGGGACGCCATGAAGACCGGCAGGACACAAAGGCCACAGACCAGGAAAGCGATCTTGCGGGCCCGCAGGGTCCTGACCCCGCGCTTGATCAGGTGCGACGACAGCCAGCCCCCGCCGACGCTGCCGACATCCGCCATGCAGTAGATGACAACCAGCGGCAGCATGGCCTCCATGAGGTTGATGCCGAATTTCTTGGCCAGGAAGCCCGGAACCCAGTTGAGATAGAACCACCACACCGGCGCGCTCAGACACGTGCCGGCGATATTGGCCCAGGTCCCCCGATAACCCAGCAGCTTGTGCCACGGAACCGCCACCTGCGGGACCACCGGATCGCTGCGGATATAGGCCAGTTCCGCGGCCGACAGCTTCGGGTGGTCTTCCGGCGCCTTGTAGATCAGCAGCCAGGCGATCACCCAGATGAAGCCGATGGCGCCGGTCACCAGGAAAGCGACCCGCCAGCTCGAGACCAGCAGGATGAGGGGGACGATGATCGGCGCGGCGACCGCACCGACATTGCTGCCGGCGTTGAAGATGCCGGTGGCCAGGGCGCGCTCCTTGACCGGGAACCATTCCGATATGGTCTTGATGCAGGCCGGGAAGTTGCCGCCTTCGGACAGACCCAGGCCGGCGCGGACAAACTTGAAGCCGAGCACGCTGCTCATCGCCGCATGCAGGCAGGCGAAGGCGCTCCAGATCGCCGCGGAGCCGGCGAAACCGATCCTGACGCCGATCTTGTCCACGAGGCGGCCGATGCCGACGTAACCGAAGGCGTAGAATAGCGAGAAGCTGGCGACGATGTCGCCAAAATCGGTCTCCGTCCAGTGCAGATCTCCCATCAGCGTCGGCTTCAGGAGACCGACAACCTGACGGTCCAAATAATTAATGGTCGTGGCAAAAAACAATAACGCGCAGATCGTCCACCGGTAGTGGCCTATTTTGGTGACCACGGTCGAAAGGACCTTGGCAGCCGGGACAGGGACCGCACCGATATCACCATCTGGCACTGAAATGTTCTCCTGCACGCGGGGTCAACGGTCCGAACAAAGACCTGCCAACGTCGATCATAGCTCGTGGCAGATCCCCGCCGGCAGACTCGGAAAGTACTCACATCACCCGCGCCGCCTTGCGGCCGGGCCGTGTCGGCTCGCATGATGACGGCTTTCGTCCCAAGGACCGTCCCGTATGTCCCTCCCGAACGACCCCACCGCCACCATCCGCGATCTGACCGCCGCCATCGAGGCGGAGTTGATCGCCATCCGCCGCGACATCCACGCCCATCCCGAGCTTGCCTTCGAGGAAGTGCGCACCGCCGGCGTGGTTGCCCGCGAGTTGGCCAGGCTCGGCATCCCGCACCGCACCGGGCTCGCCAGGACCGGCGTGGTCGGCCTGATCGCGGGGGGGCGGCCCGGTCCGGTGCTGGTCCTCCGCGGCGACATGGACGCGCTGCCGATCACGGAAAAAACCGGCCTGCCCTGGACCAGCCGCGTCGATGGGCTGATGCATGCCTGTGGCCACGACATCCACACCACCACCCTGCTCGGGGTCGCCGCGGTGCTGAGCAAACTGGCTCCGCAGTTGGCCGGCACGGTCAAGCTGGTGTTCCAGCCCGCCGAGGAGACCATCGGCGGCATGCGGGCGATGCTGGACGCGGGACTGCTGGAGAACCCGAAGGTCGATCTGGCCCTGGGTTTCCACAACAGCCCCGACATCCCGGTCGGTCGCTTCGCCTATACCCCTGGCCCGGCGATGGCGGCGGCCGACAGCTTCGAGGTCATCGTGCACGGCGTTTCCGGCCATGCCGCGCACCCGCACACGGCGATCGATCCGGTGGTCGGGGCGGCGTACATCATCACCCAGTTGCAGACCGTGGTGTCGCGTGAGGTCGACCCGATGCATCCCGTCGTGGTGACGGTGGGCGCCATCCATGGCGGCGAGGCGGTCAACATCATTCCGGACAGCGTGATCTTCCGCGGCACCGTGCGCAGCCTGCACGCGCCGGCGCGCGACATCGCCGAGGCGGCCATCCACCGGCTCTGCGAGGGCGCCCTGGCCACGCTGCGGGTGCGCTGCGCGGTCGACTACCGCCGGGGCGTGCCGGCGCTGGTGAACGACGGCCGCGTGCTGGAGCCCACCGTCGCCGCCGTGCGCCACCAGTTGGGCGGGGTGATCGACGAAACCGGTCCGGTGATGGGGGCGGAGGATCTTGCCCTGCTGCTCGAGCGCGTGCCGGGGTGTCAGTTGCGCATCGGTTCCGGCGCGCCGGGGCGGGCGGACAAGCTGCACAATTCCGCCTATGCGCCGGACGAGGCCTGCATCGGCTTCGGCGTTCAGGCGCTGTCGCGGGCGGCGCTCGAAATCCTGGCCTGAAACGGGGGCGCGGTCTGGCCCAGCACCCAGCCCTCCCAGTGCCGGACCCAGGGGTCGTCGGGCACGAAGGCGGGGCGGCGCCCGGCCAGCACGTTCATCGCGCAGAGCACGCCGAGCGTGCAGTCGAAGCGGTCCTCCCCGGCCGCGTCGGTGCCGAACCCGTCCGCCACCGCCGCGGCCATGGCGGCATCGGGCAGCGCGCCGAGCCGCGCCATGGCGGCGCGCAATCCGCCGGCCAGCGCCACCCGGTCCGCCAGCCGCCGCTTGCTGCCGGCGAGCTTCAGGCCAAGGTGGCGTAGCGCCTCGGCCGGATAGGTCTCGGCTATAACTGTCATGCCACATGACAATAAGTCGGGAAGGTCGCCCTCGAACGGCCACAGCCGGATTTTCCCGTCCCGCAGGGCGGGCAGCAGCATGTCGTGCCAGGCCGCCAGGGCCGCTTTTCCCGATTGGTTGGCCCCGAGCGTCCAGAACGGCGGCGCGCCGGCCGGGCGCTCGGCGGTGGCGCGATCGACCGCCCGGTTCAGCGCCGCCGCGTCGGCCAGGCCGAGGGCCGCGGCGTGGGCCGCGCGGGTCATGCCGGCGCGCCCGCGCATCGGATAGAACGGCCGCCAGGGGCCGACTTCCGCCAGCGTGGCGCAGACCCGGAAGAAGGACGGCCGGTCGGCGAGGCCGCGCAGAAAATCCGGAAACGCGGTTTTGATGCCATGCGCCTCGGCATAGGCGCGCGGCAGGCCGATCGGGGCATCGATGCCGAATAGTACTGCGCCATACGGATCGTGCAGGCCGGCGAGCAAAGTGGACGGGTCGCCCACCGGCACCGGGGCGGCGAGGTGCCAGATGTCACCCACGCGCCGCGCCACCGCCAGCCATCGTTTGCGCGCTTCCACGCTCCAATCGGCGTGTGCCACCATCGTGACGCTTGCGAATGTCGCTGTGGTGCTTACGGTCATGCGCGAGGGTGGAGGGCCGAACGGTGATGACGGACGACTATATGCCGGCGCAGAAGGTGCTGCACTGGCTGGTGGCGGCGCTGGTGGTGG
>PLTJ01000466.1:7603-17382 GCA_003164455.1 Acetobacteraceae bacterium | reverse complement strand
GCGGGGGCAGCCGCGGCCTGGGCCGGCGCCGGTTCGGCGGCCGGCGCGAAGGCAAGATCGACGGCGATCGGCGCCGGGGCTTCGGCGGGCGGGGCGGCATGCCCGAGCCACAAAACCGCCGCCGCCGCGGCGGCGTGCAGCGCCACCGAAGCAGCGGCGGGAAGAGCAAACCGGCCTATGCGGACGGGTCCCATGTCCATGCGAACCCGGTCGGACTCATTGCCTGGAAAAATCCACCAGCGCCGCGAAACCGGTCTCGGTGCCGAACGCCAGGTGCGCGCCGTCCGCGCTCCAGGCCAAGGCGGACACCGGGCCCCGGCCGGGGCCGCAGACCGGCAGGATGCGGGCGGTGCCGATATCGGCCAGCACCACCAGCCCGTCGGAGAAGCCGGCCGCCACCGCCTCGTGCTGCGGGTGCGCGGCGACAAACGTGCAGATGACGCCGTCGCCACCGGCGAGTTCGGTCGGCGCCTTGCCCATCGGGCCACCGCCGAAGAACGGCCACAGCACGATGGCCTCGGCGCCGGAGGTGGCCAGCCACTTACCGCTGCGGGTGAAGCCGAGCGCCTGCGTCTTGCCCGGGTAGCCGGTCATGCGCATGTGCTGGCCGTCGGTGAGCCGCCAGCCGTGCAGCGCGTTCTCCTGCATGGCGGTGACCACGCTCTCGCCATTCGGGCTGATGGCGATGCCGGTGTGGCTGCCCTTCCATTCCAGTTTCCGCGCACTGTCCGTTTTCGCGGCGACGAACCACAGGCTGGCGCCGTTGTAGTGCGAAGCGGCGACGCGCTTTCCCTTGCTGTCGAACACCACGCCGGTGACGCTCGACGGGTGCTCCAGCACCTTCAGCTTTTTCCCCGCGCCGTCGAACAGGTGCACCTGGCGGCCGACCGAGCAGGCCAGCAACCGTGTCTTGGCGTCGGCAAAACTGGCGACGTGCTCGACCCATTTCATGCCAAAGCCGGCGATGTCCGCGGCCGCCTCCCCGACGCGGCGGAATTTTCCGTCATCGCCGCCGGACAGATAGGTGTCCGGCCCGGCGTCCGGGGCGAGCGCCAGGGCAGCGCCGTCGTGCACATCAACAGCGCGCCAGTCACCGCCGGCGCGCGGGGCGATGCGCAGCGTGCCATCGCCAAGGGCAAAAGCCGCCGTGGCGCCACCGCGGGCAAAAGCCGCGGCGACGACGAAATCGCCGAGTTCGTGCGAAACGCCGCGCGTCTCGAGGATGTGGTCGGCGGTGACCGTGGCGCTCATCGCTTCAGCCCGCCCGGCAGCTCTCGAAGCCACGGCGAAGCTGCGGGCGGTTGAGGTTGCGGCCGATGAAGACGAGCCGGCTGGTGCGCGCCTCGCCCGCCTTCCAGGGGCCGATGAAGTCGCCGTCGGCCATCATGTGCACGGCCTGGAAGGCGAAGCGGCGGTCCTCGCCGGCGTAGGCCAGGATGCCCTTGGTGCGCAGCAGGTCGCCGCCGCGCTCGGCCAGCAGCGCGCCCATCCAGGCATTGAACCGCTCGGGATCGATCGGGGTCTCGACCTCGAAGCTCACCGAGCCGACGTCGTCGTTGTGCTCGTGCTCGTCCTCGCCAAGGAAGTCCGGGTGCTCGGCGAGCACGCGCTTGAGGTCGAAAGCGCCCTGGTCGAGCAGTTCGGCGATCGGCACGTTGGCACGCTGGGCATGATGGATTTTCGCGAACCGGTTTATTTTGCGGATCGCCGCTTCGACGGCCACGAGTTCGTCCGGGGTCACCAGGTCGGTCTTGTTGAGGACAATGACGTCGGCGAAGGCGATCTGGTCGGCCGCTTCGTGGCTATCCTCCAGCCGCGGCAGCAGGAACTTGGCGTCCACCACGGTGACGACGGCATCCAGCCTGGTCCTGGCGCGCACGGTGTCATCGACGAAGAAGGTCTGGGCGACGGGCGCGGGGTTGGCGAGTCCCGTGGTCTCGATGATGATGCCGTCGAACCGGCCGCGCCGCTTCATCAGGCCGCCGATGATGCGGATCAGGTCGCCGCGCACGGTGCAGCAGATGCAGCCGTTGTTCATCTCGAAGACTTCCTCGTCGGTATCGACGACGAGGTCGTTGTCCACACCGAGTTCGCCGAACTCGTTGATCACCACGGCGTATTTTCGGCCATGGTTCTCGCTGAGGATGCGGTTGAGCAGGGTGGTCTTGCCGGCACCGAGATAGCCGGTCAACACGGTGACAGGCACCTGTTCCAACGCTGCATCCGTCATGGTCATTCGCTCCTGGTCCGTCCGTAAGGACGGTTATATAGGGCGGCCCCGTCCCACCGGCCATGCGGCCAGGATTTCGGTGCGTAGCGCGTCGAGCCGGGCGACCCCTTTGCCGACGTCGTAATCGCACGCCCGCGCCCGCCCGGCTTCGGCGAGCGCCGCGCGCCGGGCGGGATCACCCGCGACCGCGCGCAGGGCGGCGGCGAGGTCATCGGCGTCGTCCGGATCGATGGTCACCGCCGCGCCCGCGGTGAACTCGCTGAGCCCGCCGCGCGGCGAGACCAGCAGCGCGGCCCCGGCCGCCATCGCCTCCAGCGCGGTCAGGCCGAACGGCTCCGGCCAGCGCGAGGGCACCACCACGATCGCGGCACGGGCCATTGCCGCCAGCACATCGCCATGCGGCCGGTAGCCGAGCATCGCAACGCCGGCCTGGGCCGCCTCGGACCGGAGCGCGCGGATGAAGTCGGTGTCCGGGCTGTCCGGCCGGAACCGGTCGGCGCCGATCATTTCCGCCCGCCAGCCCGGCAGATCGGGCAGCGCCAGGGCGCAGGCACGCACGAAGGTGTCGGCCCCCTTGTCGGCGACGATCCGCCCGGCGAACAGGATCACGCGCTCCCGCTCCGCCGGGGAGTCCGGCACCTGCGCCAGGTCGAGCCAGTTCGGCAGCACCACGGGCGGGCGCGCCGGCGCCGGCACTCCCTCCAGCAACCGCCCGCGCAGATAGGCCGACGAGGTGCCGATCCGCGCCAGCCGGGCCAGCGTCCGTGCCCGCTCGGCCGGCGAGGCGCCGCCATGCATCCCCTGCGGGTCGTTGTTGAGGAACGCCCAGACCGGAATGGACGGGAAGCGGCGAGCCAGGAACAATGCCAGGTCGAGGCGGTTGTGCACCTCGATCAGCGCCGGCCGCAGCGTGCGCAGCGCGGCCGCGACGCCGATGGCATAGCGCCGTGTGCGCCCGAACGGCAGCCAGGAGAGACGGACCAGGCGGAAGGCCACGTCATCGAACGGGGCGGCCTGCGACGTGCCGAGCACCACCGGGGCAAAGCGGCCGGAGGCGGCCGCGGCATGCACCAGCAGGCCGATGGCGCCGGTGCGGCCGGGGGCGAATTCCTCGCGCGGCGGCAGCACCATCGACACCACCGGCGCAACCGGTCGCTGCATCGCGACGGCCCCTCTCAGCCGGCGGCGGCGTGCGGCCGCGGCATCCCGCTGTCCGCCAGCAGCCCGTCGAAATAGGCGATGGTGCGGCCGAGCCCCTCGTCCAGCGCCACCGTCGGCACCCAGTCCAGCAGCCGCTTGGCCAGGCCGATATCGGGGCAACGTTGCATCGGGTCGTCCTGCGGCAGCGGACGGAAGACGATGCGCGAACGCGAGCCGATCAGCGCCACCACGCGTTCAGCCAGCGCGCGGATCGGCAGTTCCACGGGATTGCCAAGGTTCACCGGGCCGGTCACGTCCTCGCCGGTGGCCATCATGCGCACCAGCCCATCCACCAGGTCGTCCACGTAGCAGAACGAGCGCGTCTGGCCGCCGTCGCCATAGAGGGTGATGTCCTCGTCGCGCAGCGCCTGCAGGATGAAATTCGACACCACCCGCCCATCGTCGGGGCGCATGCGCGGCCCATAGGTGTTGAAGATGCGCACCACCTTGATCCGCACATGGTGCTGGCGGTGATAGTCGAAGAACAGCGTTTCGGCGCAGCGCTTGCCTTCGTCGTAGCAGGCGCGTGGCCCGAGCGGGTTGACGCTGCCACGATAGTCCTCGCGCTGCGGGTGCACCTCCGGATCGCCATAGACCTCCGAGGTACTGGCCTGCAGCACTTTCGCCTTCAGGCGCTTGGCCAGCCCCAGCATGTTGATGGCGCCGATCATGCTGGTCTTGGTGGTCTGCACCGGGTCGAATTGGTAATGAACCGGCGAGGCCGGGCAGGCCAGGTTGTAGATTTCGTCCACTTCCACGAACAGCGGGAAGGTCACGTCGTGGCGCAGAAGCTCGAAACACGGGTTCGCCAGCATGTCCGCGATGTTGCTTTTGCGTCCGGTGAAGAAGTTATCGACGCACAGCACCTCGTGGCCCTGCGCCAGCAGCGCCTGGCACAGGTGCGAGCCGAGGAAACCGGCGCCGCCGGTGACCAGCACGCGGCGGCGGACGAGCGGGGTGTGGGTGCCGCCGGCCGGTTGCCCGGTGAGGGTGGAACCTGGGCCAGACGGACCGGCGATAGACATACGGCGTGAATTCGCTCTGTTGCGACGTGTCGCGCCCTTCTACAGGATGGGTCACCGACTTCCAAGCTCAGGCGCGGGACGGCGACGTCGCTCACTCGCCTGTCAAGTCCCTGTCCCACGGACCGCCCGCGATGTCCCTGCCCCGCCTTTGCTTCTTTCTGCTGCTCGCCGCCACCGCCGTCAGCCTGACCGTGCTGCTGGCCGCGGTGCTGGCGCCGGGCGGCTGGACGATCGTGAAAGTCCTGATCCTCCTGTGCTTCATCGGCGTGGCGCCGTGGCTGGGGGTGTGCGTCGGCAACGCCGTGCCCGGATTTTTCATCCGCGTGCTGGCAGCCCGGCCGGCGCGTACGGTGCTGCCGGTGGCGGGCGACATCGACCACGCCCCGATCACCGCCCGCACCGCCCTGGCGCTGACCATCCGCAACGAGAACATGGACGCCGTGCTGCCGCCGCTCGGGCGCCTGCTGGCGGCACTGGCGGCGGCGGGGTTTGCCGACCGGTTTTCTCCCTTCATCCTCTCCGACACCGCCGACCCAGCGCTGGCGGCGGCCGAGGAGGCGGCCCTGGCCGCCTTCCCCCATCCCGTGCGCTATCGGCGACGGCGCAACAACGCCGGCTTCAAGGCGGGCAACGTGATGGAATTCCTCGACCACCATGCCGAGGGGTTCGAATTCGCCGTCATGCTGGACGCCGATTCCGAAATGTCGGCCGACGCGGTGCTGCTTCTGGTGCGCATCATGCAGGCCGCCCCCCGCATGGGCATCATCCAGCACCTGACCGTCGGCCGCCCCGCCGATTCGGCTTTCCCGCGCCTGTTCCAGTTCGGCATGCGCGCCGGCATGCGGATCTGGGCCACGGGTCAGGCGTTCTGGCAGGGCGACGCGGGGCCGTACTGGGGCCACAACGCCATCCTGCGCATCGCCCCGTTCCGGCAACATTGCCGGCTGGGGCCGCTGGCGGATGGCTCGGCCATCCTGTCGCACGACCAGGTGGAAGCGGCGCGGATGCGGGCGGCGGGCTGGGGCGTCTGCCTGTGGGCTGGGGAGGAAGGCTCGACGGAAGCCAATCCGCCGGGGTTGCCCGAGTTCCTCCGCCGCGACGCGCGCTGGCTGGCCGGCAACCTGCAATACCGCCACCTGCTGGCGCTGCCCGGCCTGCGGGCGATGGGGCGGTGGCAACTGGTGCAGGCCATCCTGCTGTTCACCGGAGCACCATTGTATGTAGCGATGCTGGCGCTGGCCGCGTTGTCGGTGGCGACTGGCGGCGGCCAGGCGGTCGAGCGGGGGACGTTGCTCGCCTTCGCCGCCGCCTGGACGCTGGCGATCTACAGTCCGAAACTGCTGGGCTACGCCGAGGTGCTGCTGTTTGCCGACCGGCGCGCGCGTTATGGCGGGGCGGCGCGTTTCCTGGCCGGCGCGGCGGCGGAGTTCGTCTTCACCCTGCTACTGGATGCGCTGTCGCAGCTGCACAAGACGCTCGCCATGATCCGCCTGGCGCTGGGGGCCCGTCCGGGCTGGCTGGCCCAGAACCGTGTTGTTCGCGGGGTAGGCTGGGGCGAGGCAGCGCGGATGTTCTGGCCGCACACGGCCTTCGGCGTGGTGGTATTTGCCGCCTTCACCTGCGCGTCCTGGGATGCGGTGCTATGGGCGCTGCCCTTCGCCGGGGGGCTGCTGGTGGCGATCCCGTTCTGCGTCCTGAGCGCCGATCCCCGGGTTTCGGCCGGGCTGCGGCAGCGCGCTATCGCGGCGGTGCCGGAGGAAGGGACCGCGCCGCCGCGTAGGCGAAACTGAACAACCGCTCCCGGCCGAGCAGGAAAATCCGGCCGCCGCGCGGGAACAGCCGGGCAATGGCCGCATCGCGCACGTCCAGCCCGCCGGTATAGGCCCCCAGCGCCGGCAACAGCACCCGCCGCGCGTCAGCCACGAAGCAGGCCCGGGACACCAGCGTGCCCCGCACCGGCACCTGCGCCTTCGGATGGAAATGCCCGGAGATTTCCCCCGCCGCGCCCGCCACCGCCTGATGGCGGAACACCAGCGGCCCGGCCCGCCACTCCGGCGTCGAAATCCCGCCGATACCCTCCGGCGGGGCGGGATCGTGATTGCCCAGCACCCAGACGAAGTCCGCCGCCGCCGTCATCGCCGCCAGCCTCGCCGCGTCCGCCGCCAGCAGCCGCGACGCCCCGGCGGCATCGTGAAACGAATCCCCCAGCGCCACCACGGTGCGCGGCGCGTGCCGGCGCAACAGGGCGGCCAGGCGGTCGAGCGTCACCCGCGTGTCCCAGGGCGGCAGCAGCGAACCGCGCGACGCCGCCGCCGAACCTTTCTCGAAATGCAGGTCGGCCACCGCCAGCAGCCGTTGCGCCGGCCACACCAGCGCGCCGGCGGGGTCGAGCATCAGCCGCTCGCCCACCAGATGCAGCGGCGCGAGGGTCACAACAGCCAGCCCTGGCGCGGCGCGTCCATCGCCTCGGCCACCAGTTCCGCCTCCTCCAGCAACAAATCCTCGCCCTCCTCGCCGCGCACGCTCTCGCGCCCGATTTCCAGCAGCACCGGCACGGCCAGCGGGGAGACCCGCGACAGCACCCGGTGCCGCACCCGCCCGCGCACCCGCGCCAGCAGCGCCGCGATCCGCCCGACGTCGGTCAGGCCCCCCGCGGCATCGGCCCGGGTCGCCCGCAACAGGATATGGTCGGGCTGGTGGCGGCGCAGCACGTCGTAGATGAGGTCGGAATTCACGCTGACCTGACGCCGGTTCTTTTCCGCCCCGGGAAGGTGGCGCTCGATCAGCCCGGCGATCACCGCCACGTTGCGGAAGGTCCGGCGCAGCATCGAGCTTTCCGCCATCCAGGCCTCCAGGTCGTCGCCCAGCATGTCCTGCTCGAACAGCCGCGCCACCCCGGTGGGCTCGCGCGCCGACCAGCAGGCCAGCACGTAGTCGGTGGCGACGAACCCCAGCGGCACCATGCCGAACCGCTCCATCCGCCGGGTCACCAGCATGCCCAGGGTCTGGTGCGCGTTGCGGCCCTCGAAGCAGTACGCCACGAGATAGAAACGCTCGCCGCGCGGGAAGGTTTCCACCAGCAGGTCGTTGCGCCCGGGCAGGCCAGAGCAGATCTTTTGCATCGTCAGCCATTCCCGCACCGGCGCCGGGAAAGCGCCCCAGGTCGAAGCGTCCTGCAGCATGCAACGCACCCGGTCGGCCAGGCCGGTGGTCAGCGGCATGCGCCCGCCGGCGTAGGCCGGCACTTTCGGGTCGCCGCCGCCGCCGTCGGCCACTTCGCACACGGTCTCGCGCAGCCCCAGGAAGCGCAGCAGCCGCCCGGCAAAGATGAACGTGTCGCCGGGGGTCAGCATGTTGACGAAATACTCTTCCACTTCCCCCAGCGTGCCGCCGCCGCGCCCGGCGTAGCGCACTTTCAGCAGCGGTTGTTCGACGATGGTGCCGATGTTCATCCGGTGCTGGCGGGCGATCCGCTCGCTGCGCACGTGCAGCCGCCCCTCGGCGTCGCGGAACAGTTTCCGGTAGCGTTCATAGGCGGCCAGCGCGTAGCCACCGGTCTCCACGAAGGCGACGACATCGTCGAAATCCTGCCGGGACAGCGCGGCATACGGCGCGGCGCGGCGCACTTCGCCGTAGAGCGCATCGGGGAAAAACGGCCCGGCGCAGGCGGTGCCCAACACGTGCTGCGCCAACACGTCGAGACCGCCGGGCCGGGGCGCCTCGCCGTCCAGCGCGCCCGCCGCGACGCCGGCAATGGCGGCCTCGCATTCCAGCACCTCGAAGCGGTTGGCCGGCACCAGCACAGCCCGGGAAACCTCGTCCATGCGGTGGTTGGCGCGGCCGATGCGTTGCAGCAGCCGGCTGACCCCCTTGGGCGCGCCGACCTGCAACACCTGGTCCACCCCGCCCCAGTCGATGCCGAGATCGAGCGAGGACGTCGCCACCACCGCGCGCAGCCGCCCCTCGGCCATGGCCTGCTCCACCCGGCGGCGCTGCTCCGGCTCCAGGCTGCCGTGATGGATGGCGATCGGCAGGGTGGGCTCGTTCAGTTTCCACAGTTCCTGGAACAACAGTTCGGCCTGCGCCCGCGTGTTGACGAAGACGATGGTCATGCCGGCCGAGCGGATGCGGGCAAGAATTTCCGGCGCGGCGGCCAGGCCCATGTGGCCCGACCAGGGCAGCCGGTCGCCGGGCAGGATCATGGTGATCGCCGGCGGCGCCCCGTCGCTGACCTTGATCCGATCGACGTCGTTGCCGGAACCGTCGGGCGACACGTAGGCGGCCAGCGGCGCCTCGTGCGCCACCGTCGCAGACAGCCCGATCCGCCGCGCCGCCGGCGCGAGCGTGGCGAGCCGGGCGAGGGACAGCGAAAGCTGGTCGCCGCGCTTGCTGCCGGCCAGCGCGTGCACCTCGTCGATGACGATCGCCGACAGGGTGGCGAAGGCCGCCGCCGCCTCGGGCGCGCTCAGCAGCACGGCGAGACTCTCGGGGGTGGTCAGCAGGATATTCGGCGGCGCCGCGCGCTGCCGGCGGCGCTCGGCCGCGGGGGTGTCGCCGGTGCGGGTGGCGATGGTTATGTCCAAGGACAATTCGCCAACCGGCCGCATCAGGTTGCGCGCGATGTCGGCCGCCAGCGCCTTCAGCGGGCTGACGTAGAGCGTGTGCAACCCGGCGCGCGGGGCCGCGTGCAGGGCGACCAGGGTGGGCAGGAACCCAGCCAGCGTCTTGCCCCCGCCGGTGGGCGCCACCAGCAGCACGCTGCGCCCGGCCGCCGCACCCGCCAGCAGTCGCAACTGGTGCGCCCGCGGGGTCCAGCCCTGGCGGGCGAACCAGGCGGAAAACGGTTCCGGCAACGCTGCGGCCATAGGGCCGAAGCTAGGCGGTGCGGACGCGAACGGGAAGCCGCCGGCCTACTTGAGGAAGCCGGTGGAGATCCACGGCACGGCGGCGACCACCGCCAAGCCGATCAGGAGTGAGATCATGTAGCCGATGAGCGGCCTGATTCCCTCATCGGGATCCACCTTGCCGATGGACGTGGCGTAATAGTACCCGACGCCGACCGGCGGGCAGAACAGCCCGACGCCCATCGCCAGGATGACCACGATGGAATAGTGCACCTCGTGAATGCCCATTGACGTGGCGATCGGGAAGAGCAGCGGGCCGAACAGCACGATCGCCGGGATGCCCTCCAGGACGCTGCCGAGCACGATGAAGAGCAGGATGGACACCACCATGAACATGGGTGCCCCGCCCGGCAGGTTCTGCATCATGGCCGCGAGGTCGCGCGAGAACCCGCTCTGAGTCAGCGCCCAGGACATGGCCGT
>PLTJ01000466.1:0-7587 GCA_003164455.1 Acetobacteraceae bacterium | reverse complement strand
AACCTCGGTCGCCGTGGCGATGCCGCCGACCACCGCGAAGCGGATGAAGAACGGCAGCGCGAGCGCCGGCAGCGCGACCAGGAAGCTCTTCCAGATCTCCTTGCGAGTTGCCCGTTTGACGCCCGACAAGTCCTCCTTGCGGTAGCGCCAGCGGACCAGCAGGCACAGGGTGATACCCAGCACGAGGCTGGGCAACAGGCCGCCGGTGAACAGGGCGTTGATGGATACGCCGCAGACCGCGCCGATCGTCAGCAGAACGATGCTGGGCGGCACGGTCTCGGTCTGGGCGCCGGTCGCCGCCAGCAGGGCGATCAGGTCTCCGGGCTTGGATCCGCGCTTGATCATCTCGGGGAACAGGACCGGGCAAATGGCAGCCATATCCGCGGCTTTCGAGCCCGAGATGCCGGAGATCAGGTACATCGCGCCGACCAGCACGTAAGACAGCCCGCCGCGCACGTGGCCCAGCAGGTTCGCCAGGAAGCTCACCATCAAACGGGCGAGACCCGTCGAGTCGAGGAGCAACCCGAGGAAGACGAACAGGGGCACGGCCAGCAGGATCAGAGACGACATGCCCTCGTTCAAACGGTTGGCGATCACCGAGA
This sequence comes from Acetobacteraceae bacterium, assembly GCA_003164455.1. Classification (GTDB taxonomy): domain Bacteria; phylum Pseudomonadota; class Alphaproteobacteria; order Acetobacterales; family Acetobacteraceae; genus Rhodovastum. The sequence goes on along the minus strand of PLTJ01000466.1, from coordinate 6,985 downwards.
GATCCACGTCGGCGGCCAGGACAAGGTAACTAACGGTCGCGACCCCGAAACATGCCGCAATCGGCACGCCCAGGGCGACCAGGACTCCGATGACACCGACAAAGAAGATCAGCAACTGGGCCGTGGTCGAGAGATCCTGCACCGCGTCCTGAGTCATCATGCCAACGCCCGCCGCGGCGGCGATGATGGCGAGCGCCAGGAGCGCCTTGCCGAACGAGCTGGTCTGGAACAGCTTCACCACGGCCAGCAGCGCCATCAAGGCGGCCCCCACGGGCAGCGCGGCGACCCGGTAAACGCTCGACACGTTGAGCGCCGGAAGGATGTTCACCGTCTCATCCTGGGCGAATTGCAGCAAGGGTGGCACCAGGATGCCGAGGAAACAGGCCATCACGCCGAGCGCAATCGTCTCCACGAAGCTCCGCCATCCCTCGGGCAGCGTCTTGACGACGGCGGTCATCCGCATGTGCTCGCCCCGGTGCAGGGCGACCACGGAGCCCATCATTGCCAGCCAGAGGAAGAGCAGGGACGCCACCTCGTCGGACCACATCAGCGGCCGGTTGAAGCCGTAGCGGGCGACCACCCCGGCCAGCAGCACCAGCATGTCGGCGACCGTCAGCGCGACGGTGAACCACTCCACGACCGTCGCGATCCCGCGCTCGATCTTGCCGAAAACGGCCGCGGCGCCAACAGGGCGGACTTCCCGTCGCGTCGCTTCCGAGCGCGCCCCCTCAGTGCTCACGTCCCTCACTCCATAAATGCTGCCGGACCTTCCGACAGCATGGCCGGCACCCCATCGAACCCGCCCGTCGACTATCGACGGGCGGCGTCACATCCATCGTATGCGTGATCGGCTGGCGGAACCGGCACTGTTCAGCCGAGGGTCGTGCCAACGGCCTTCTCGAGCGCGCCCCAGGCTTCGGGACCGTACTTGCCCTTCCACGTGGTATAGAAGCCGGACTTGACCAAGATCTCGCGGAACGGTCCGGTATCCACAGTATTGAAAGCCATCCCCTTCTGGCCCATCTCGGCGGCCAGGTCATTGTTCATCTTGAAGGTGTCGGCCCGCTGCTTGACGGCAATCTCTTCGAAGTTGCGGGTAATGACCGCTTGCAGTTCCTTCGGGATGGCTTCCCATTTCTTGGCGTTGGCGACGGTCAGGCCGCCGTCCCACACATGGCCGGTCATCGCGCAGTACTTCTGCACTTCGTAAAGCCGGAAAGCATTGATCTGCACCAGCGGGTTTTCCTCGCCGTCGACGATCTTGGTCTGGAGGGAGGAATACAGCTCGGGCAGGTTGATGGTGGCCGGGGCTGCCCCCAGCGCCTTGAAGGCGTCGACCCACAGGGGCGTTACCGGGATCCGTATCTTGAAGCCCTTGAGATCGTCGACGGTGTTGATCGGCTTGCTGCTCGAGGTGATGTTGCGGAAGCCGTTGTCGAAGGTCGCCTTGGAGAACATGTAGATGCCGTACTTGGCGACGGCCTCGGTGATGTATTGGCCGAGAGCACCGTCCATCGACGACCACACGTGGTCGTAGTTGCTGAAGACGAACGGCACGGCGTTGATGCCTGACGTGGGCACGACGGTTTGCAGCACGGCGCCGGACGTCGTCATGAACTCGAGCGCGCCGGCGCGCAGCTGCGAGTCCATGTCGCTTTCGCCGCCCAACTGGTTGTTCGGGAAAGCGCCGATGTCGATGACACCCTTGGTTTCCTGGCGGATCAGGTCGCAGACCTCGACCATGCGGCTGCCGGCCGGATGCGTCGTCGGATACGGGCTTCCCATTTTCATCTTGAAGACTTTTCTTTGCGCGATCGCCGGGCACGGCAGAGCGCCGGCAAGCAGCCCAACGCCCCCCAGGGCGCCAGCGGTGGCGACGCGGCCGAAGCCTCTCCGGGTAATCTTCACGACGTTTCTCCTCGCTGCCGGACATAATCGTCCGTGCCGTTTTTGCCGTTGCCGATAGCCAACCAACCTTAGAGCCTGAATCGCCGCACGGCAACGCAGCGCCTGGCGGTCCGGGCGGGCGAAAAGCCGCGGGCTACTGCAACTCGACGCCCTGGCGGGCGCGCGTCTTCCCCTGGTCCAGGCACAGCGCCGCGATCAGGCCGATCGCGGCGTTGACCGCCAGCCACACGCCCACCATCGCGTTGTTGTCGAAGGCGTGGTTCAGCCAGGTGCAGATGGCCGGGGTGAAGCCGCCGAAGACCGCGGCGGCGACCGCCTGGGCGAAGGAGTAGCCCGCGGTGCGGGCGTGCGCGGGCACCAGTTCGACCATCATCGCCACCTGGACCGAGCTGTAGGCCCCATACATGAACGAGAACCACAACTCGAAGACGACGAAGCGGAACACGCTCGACGCGGCGGCCAGCCAGGCCAGCAGCGGATAGGCGGTGACCGCCGCGGTCAGGGTGACCACGATCAGCATGCTGCGGCGGTTGACCCGGTCCGCCACCAGGGCGGACAGCGGCAGGCTGATCAGGGTTATCAGCCCGACGAAGAACAGGGTCACGAAGCCGGCCATGGCGCCGAGGTTCAGGCTGGCGATGTAGGTCGGCGCGTAGGTCTGGATGGTCTGCGAGGTGACGGTGGCGAAGGTGACCGTGCTCATGCAGAGCAGGATGATCCGCCAGTTGCCGACCAGGCTGGTGCAGATCTCGGCGAAGTTGGGGGTCTTCTTCTTGCGGGCGAACACCGCCGTCTCGGCCAGGCTGGCGCGCAGCCAGAACATGATCGGCATCACCGCGCAGCCCAGCAGCAGCGGCACTCGCCAGCCCCAGCTCTGCAGTTCGGCCGGCGACAGCAGGGTGAACAGGACGACGCCGACGACCGAGGCCGCCATGACGGCGAACTGCTGGCTGCCGACCTGCCAGCACGTATAGAACGCGCGCCGGGTCGGGGGGGCGATTTCCGCCAGATAGACGACCACGCCGCCAAGCTCGGCGCCGGCCGAGAAGCCCTGCAACAGGCGCCCGGTNNTCGCATAGCCCGGCGTGCAGGCCACCGAGATGATGCCGAGCGACATCAGGCTCAGCGACAGGATCAGCCCTTTCCGCCGTCCGTGGTGATCCGTGTAGGAGCCGAGCACGAGGGCGCCGACGGGCCGGGCCAGGAAGCCGATGGCGAACGTCATCAGCGCCAGCATCAACGAGACGTATTGATTGTTGCTGGGAAAGAACGCCTGCCCGATGTAGCGGGCGTAGTAGCCATAAATCATGAAGTCGTAGATCTCGAGCGCGTTGCCGGCGGCGACCTGAACGATCGGCTTGATCGCGACGCGCTTGCTCACGGAGTCCGACATGGTCTTCCTTTCCCGGGGTCCGTTGACGCCATGGCCGCCCCGCGCCTGGCGCATCGCCAGAGCGGCGATGCGTAACCCATGCGCTCTGAAGCTCAATTGATATGCATCAAGCCGCGCGACCCGATATCTGCGGCGATACGCGGTGTATGATGCGACGATGACATCGCACGTCACGCCGCGCCTTACCCGGGAGGTCCGCTTGAGGCTGTCGCTCCTGTTCGTGTTTTTGCTCGTCGCCCCGGCCTATGCCGACGACGTGCAGATCATCGCGCCTGGCGTTGCCGATGAACTGCTTGGCCATACCGTGCGCGTCCTTTCCGAAGGCAAACCCCCGGACAATATTGGCCGCGTCATCGACGTGCTGGTGGATACCGACGGCCACCCGGTTGCCGCCGTGCTCGACTTCGGCGGCTTCCTCGGCGTCGGCAACCGCAAGATCGCGGTCACCTGGTCGTCGCTGCAGTTCGCCCCGGCCAAGGACGGGCTGACCATCACCCTGGNNCCAAGCAGCGATCTCCCCCCGGCCTGCCCGGCCTGGACTGGCTCAATTTCTTTGTGGCCACCCTGCAGACCGGGTTCGGCCCGTTCATCGCCGTCTACCTCACCGGCAATAAATGGACGCAGGCCAGCATCGGCCTCGCGCTGGGCGCCGGCACCGCGGTCGCCGTGCTGAGCCAGGTGCCGGCCGGCTTGCTGGTGGACGCCATCCGCCGCAAGCGTGCCGCTGTTCTGGCCGGCATCCTGCTGGTGGCCGCCAGCGCCGTGCTGCTGGCGCTGTGGCCGGCCCGGCTGCCGGTGATGTCGGCCCTGGCCCTGCAAGGATTCGCCAGTTGCATGGTGGCGCCGGCGATCGCCGCGGTGAGCCTGGGGCTCGTCGGGCGCGCCGGTTTCGCCGGCCGGATCGGCCGCAACGCCCGTTTTGCCGCCCTGGGCAATGCCTCCGGTGCCCTGCTGATGGGCGTGTGCGGCACGCTGCTGGACAGTCGCGCGGTGTTCTGGCTCGCCGCCATTCTGGCGGTGCCGGCACTTCTCGCGCTGCGCATGCTGCGACGCGGCAAGGCACCGGACACCGCCGCCGAGCCGGTGCCCTCACGGGGCAGCGCCCGGCACCTGCTGGCCGACCGCTGCCTGCTGACCTTCGCCGGCTGCGTGGTGCTGTTTCATCTCTGCAACGCGGCGCTGCTGCCGCTGGCCGCCGGGGCGCTGACGATGCGGGCGGGCGAGGTCGCCAACCTGCTGATCGCCGCCTGCATCATCGGCCCGCAGATCGTGGTGGCGCTGCTCTCGCCGGCGGTCGCCACCGCCGCCGAACGCTGGGGAAGGCGGCCGGTCATGCTGCTCGGCTTTGCCGCCCTGCCGCTGCGTGCCGCGGTGTTCGCCGGCTCCGGCGACCCCACCCTCGTCGTCGCGGCGCAACTGCTCGACGGCGTCTCGGGCGCGGCCTTCGGCGTGCTGCTGCCGCTGATCGCCGCCGATCTCACGGCCGGCAGCGGCCGGTTCAATTTGTGCCTCGGCCTGCTCGGCCTGGCCACCGGGCTGGGGGCGACGTTCAGCACCATCCTCGCCGGCTGGCTCGCCACCGAAGTCAGCGGGCACGCCGCTTTTCTCGCCCTCGCCATCGCCGGGGTGGCGGCGGTGTTCGCGGTGGCGCTCGCCATGCCGGAGACCCGCGGTGCCGGGGCTTGGCGCGCCGCGCCTCCGGGCGCAGGTTAAGGCTGCGTCCTTCAGCGGAGAACAGTCCATGCCCATCATTCCGAACGCCTCGCTGGCGCGGCTGCGCGCCGGCCAGGTCTCCCTCGGCTTCGGCGTCCACCACCTGCGCACCGCGGCGACCCCGGCGCTGGCGAAGGCCGCCGGCTACGACTGGCTGTTCATCGACATGGAGCATGGCGCCTTCAGCGTCCAGGAAGCCACCCAACTCTGCCTGGCCGCCCTGCCCGTCGGCATCGCGCCGCTCGTGCGGGTGTGCACCGACGCGCTGGACGAGGGCACCCGCGCCCTCGACAACGGCGCCCAGGGCATCGTCGTGCCGCATGTCGACACCCCTGAACTGGCCCGGCGCGTCGCCGCCGCCTTCCGCTTTCCGCCGGAGGGACATCGCAGCTGGGGCGGCCCGGTCGCCAGCTACGGCTTCCTGCCGCCCGCGCATGACGTGGCGCAGAAGGAAATCAACCGCGAAGTGATGATCGTCGGCATGATCGAGACGGCCCAGGCCGTGGCGAACGTCGATGCCATCGCCGCCACGCCGGGCATCGACTGCCTGTTCATGGGCACCTCCGACCTCACCGCGGACATGGGTATCGCCGGCCAGGTCGGCCATGAGCGCGTGGTCGCGGCCTACACGGCGGTGATCGCCGCCTGCCAGAAGCACGGCAAGTTCGCCGGCGTGGGCGGGGTCTACGACGACGTGTGGGCGCCCCGCTACGTCCGCATGGGTGCGCGCTTCATCCTCGGCGGCTCGGACCAACAGTTCCTGTTCTCCGCCGCCTCGGCGCGGGCGACGTTCCTGTCCGGCCTCGGGGCCTGAGCCGGGCGGGCCTGTTCCCGCCCGGCGAACCGCAGCAGGCGCGGCAGCGGGCTCAGGTCCGGCGCTGCCAGTCCCGCACCTTGATGCGCGGCACTTCCTCGAGGTCGGTGGTGCGCGCGTACCAGCCGCCGCCGTGCATGCGCCCGACCAAGTCGAGTTTGGGCGTGTCCACGTGCAGCCGCTCGAGGTCGGCGATGCAGTCGTCGCGCACGTGCATGGCCAGCACCTCGCCCAGCACCAGCGTGCGATCGCCTTTGAGGTCGATCAGCATGTGGCGGCGGCATTCCAGGGCAACCGGGCTCTCGGCGATGCGCGGCGGCCTGATCTTCGCGCTCGCCACGGTGGTGAGCCCGGCCTCGGCGATCTCATCGACCCCGTGGGGAAAATCGATGGCGGTGACGTTCATCTGCTGAAGGTTGTCGTGGCTGACCATGTTGACGACGAATTCGCCGGTCTCGCGGATGTTGCGGACGGTGTCCTTGGGCTCGCCCGGTTCGCGGCCGCCGATGCCGATGATGACGATCGGCGGGTCCTGGCTGAACACGTTGAAGAAGGAAAACGGCGCCGCGTTCAGCCCGCCCTGAAGGTCCTGCGTTACCACCCAGGCGATCGGCCGTGGCAGCACGGTGGAGACCAGCAGTTTGTAGCGGTCCTGCATCGAGATGGTATCGAAATCGAACAGCATCGGTCCTCCGCGCTCCCCTGGTGGATTGGGTGGTCAGACTGGTCCGCGCATCAGGCTCTGTCCAGCGGCCCGCCGTCAGTCGCGGTCGATGAGGGAACTCTTCTTGGTATCGCCCATGAACGCATAGACCAGGAACGAGCCGAAGATCTGCGGTCGAACTTGGCCGCCGATTGGGCGTCAGTTACCCAACGGCGTGGTATCTGCACAAGCGACTGCGCCACGCGATGACCGAAGAGGCGGATCTGCTGAACGACCAATCACCGGCGCAACATGCGCGGCATGATCGGCGCGCTATGCACCGCAGCCGCAAGCTCCTCTCGGCTCACCCGCCGGACCGTCTACGCGTAGCAGGCCATTTGGTTGATAAGCGGGTTTCGAGATGGGAGCGAAAGAACCGTCGCCAGCTTGCCCTTCGATCGAACCCGAACGCGGAAGATCAAAGCGCATGCCCCTCTGTGCCAATGGTGATGAG
>PLTJ01000128.1 GCA_003164455.1 Acetobacteraceae bacterium | reverse complement strand
CGATGAGCTTGCGCACCTCGTGCTGCGACTTGCCGCAGAACGAGCAGTAGAGGGTGTTCTTCGAGTCGGGCGACTTGCTCATGAGCACTCCTGCCCCGGTCCGCCGGGGAAGCACGCCAGCCAATCTACCCCCCGCCGGACGGTGGGGACAAGAACCAGCCGGATCCGCGAAGCCACGGCACCTGCTAACGGCGACAGAAGGCGCCGGTCGACGTTTCGAAAGTTCAGTCGATTACGATGCAAACCCTGGGCCACAGCCGGACCCACGGCTTGCGTAGGATGGTGATCCCCACGCCCGGACGCAACCACTCGCTGGCGAGGGTTGCGCAGAGAGCAGGGCCGGGCAGCCCGGGGAATCCGGTGGTCAGGGTTTGTCCGCGTCGGATGGCTGCGGACGGTTTTCGACCACCTGGTCCACCAGGCCGAAATCGCGAGCTTCCTCGGCCGACATGTAGGTGTCGCGCTCCAGCTTGCGCTCGATCGCCTCGATCGGCTGTCCGGTGTGGCGGACATAGATCTCGTTCAGCCGCTTGCGCAGGGTCAGGATTTCGCGCGCCTGGATCTCGATGTCGGTGGCCTGGCCCTGGGCGCCGCCGGACGGCTGGTGGACCATGATGCGCGAGTTGGGCAGCGCGTAACGCTTGTCCTTTGCCCCCGCGGTGAGCAGCAGGCTGCCCATGGAAGCGGCCTGGCCGATGCATACCGTGCTGACCGGGCTGCGGATGTACTGCATGGTGTCGTAGATCGCCAGGCCGGCCGATACCACGCCGCCCGGGCTGTTGATGTAGAATGAGATGTCCTTGGACGGGTTCTCGCTTTCCAGGTACAGAAGCTGTGCGCAGATCAAGCTGCTGACCTGGTCGAACACCTCGCCGGTCAGGAAGATGATCCGCTGCTTCAGCAGCAGCGAGTAGATGTCGTAGGCACGCTCACCGCGCGCGGTCTGCTCGACCACCATCGGCACCAGCGTGTTGTTGTAGATCTCGACGGGATCGCGATCCGCCATCATGTCCGACCTTCCATGCCGCCGGCCGGCCCCGCGGCGGGGCCGCCAATCAGCGTCTTAGCGCATAATCACTTCTGATCGGCGAAGCGACCCCACGCCAAGTCTTTGTTTAAGAGCGTGATTCACGCTTTCCGGCGATTCCGCCTCAAGCGACCGCGCTCTAGCCAGCAGTTAAATAGGGATCCGCGGCAGCGCTGCAAAGCGTGCGATGGCGCTAATCAGGGCTCCTCGGCCGATTGCCCGACGATCGCCTGTTCGTGGACCGCCTGTTCGGGGACCGGCTGCTCGGGGATCGCCGGCACGGCGGCCACTTGATCGGGAGCCACCGGGGCGTCCGGCGGGGCGTCCGGATCGCGGGCCAGTTCCTCGGCGGTCACCGTACTGTCGGTCACGCGGGCCAACTCCAGCACGAAGTCAACCACCTTCTCCTCGAAGATCGGGCCACGCAGCGTCTCGCTGGCCTGCGGGTTCTTGCGGAAGAACTCGAGAACCTGCTTCTCCTGGCCCGGATAGCGCGCCGCCTCGGCCCGCATGGCGCGGGTCATCTCGTCCGGCGCCACGGTGATGCCGTTGACGCGGCCGATCTCGGATAGCAGCAGGCCCAGCCGTACCCGCCGCTCGGCAATGGCACGGTACTCCGTGCGCAGCGTCTCGTCGTCCTTGCCGGCGTCGTCGGCATCGACCCTGCCCTCCTTGCGCTCGGCCTCCAGACGCTGCCAGATCTGGGTGAACTCGGCCTCCACCATGGCCTGCGGCACCGCAAAGGTGGCCGCGCCGGCGAGCGCGTCCAGCAACTGGCGCTTGATGCGCAAGCGGGCAAGCTGGTCGAGTTCACGCTGAAAGCGGCCGGTCAGCGCCACTTTCAGGTCGTCCAGCCCCTCGAAGCCGATCTTCTTGGCCAGTTCGTCGTCGGCCGCCGGCACCACCGCCCGCTTCAGCAGCTTGGCGGTGACGTCGAAGGCAGCCGGCTTGCCGGCCAGGTCGGCGACACCGTAGCCCTCGGGGAAGCTCACCTCGATGGTGCGGCTGTCGCCGGGCGACAGGCCCTCCATCTGCTCGGTGAAGCCGGGGATGAAGCCCGGACCGCCGACCTCGACATCCATGTCGGTGCCGGTGCCGCCCGGGAAGACGGTGCCATCGACCTTGCCGGTGAAGTCGATGGTGAGGAAATCGCCCGTTACCGCCGGGCGCGGTTCCTCCACGGCGACCAGTTCACGCTGGCGGGTGGCGAGGTCCGCCACGGCGCGACCGATCTGCTCCTCGCTCGGCTCGGCCTTCAGGCGGGTGAGCGCGATGGCGGAGAAATCCGGCATCGCGATGTCGGGAAAAAGCTCCAGCTCGACCTTGAACTCCAGGTCCCGGGCGGGGTCGGCACTGACCAGCTCGATCTTGGGCTGGGTGGCGGCGCGCAGCCCACGGTCGGTCAGCACCTGTTGGGTGGCCTCGCTGACGCTCTGCTCCAGCACTTCGGCCGAAACCGCGGTGCCGTAGCGCTGCTTCACCACGGTCGCCGGCACCTTGCCCGGCCGGAAGCCGGGCAGGCGCAGGGTGCGGCTGAGCTCAGCCAGTCGCTTACTGGCGCGGCTCTCGATGTCGGCGGCCGGCACGACGACGGAAAAGCCGCGCTTCAGCCCGTCGGACAGCGTCTCGGTAACCTGCATGACCTAGAGAATCCCCGAAAACCCGCACCAAACGGCCGGCCGGTGGTGCGGGCGGAGGGACTTGAACCCCCACGGCTTGCGCCACCAGAACCTAAATCTGGCGTGTCTACCAATTCCACCACGCCCGCATCCCGGCGGCCGTGAGCCGGCGGAAGTAGCGCACGCCGGGGCAGAGGGCAAGGGCGAGCCACAACGACGGCCCAAACGAGGCGGAACACCCGCTCTGCGCCGCCCGCCGGACACCGCAGCGGGAGCCGCCGCCAGGCCGCCTCGAAACGCTGGCTGGCACAGATCGTCCTGTTCAGTTGCCGGGACCGACCCGGCCTTGGCACCAATGTCCTTGCGCGAACGAATGGCACGTAAGTCCTGGTGGCAGCCAGCCCGTGGGGAAACGGTCCGATCCGCTTGACAACAGAACATATAATGTATCCGCCTGCCATGGCCCGGAACGAACGCGGTCTGCCTCGGCTTCACAATCGGTTTTCAACCTTGAGTTTGCCACCGAATTGTCGGAACGTCCCGCTCTCGCCGCAAATAGCTGGAGTTCCATGTTCGGGGTCCACAGTTGCGGTGCATTTATACATGCGAAAGTGGGATAGACCTCTATTCTGGCGGCATCGCTGATTCGTTTCGACCACGCCGCTTCATCAAGGATCGTTGATATCCCCCGCCCTGTCAGCAGGCTGAGACGGTGCCGGAGCGGCTCCGTGTCGACGAGTTGCAGCGCACAGCAAGCAACGACGATACCGACCTGCCACGCCGGCGAAAGACGACGCAGCAACAGCACAAGACCACCCAGCATGAGACCATAGTATGCAGGCCAGAACATGCGCCCCGACGAACGAAAGATGCCCAGCAGCCGATCCACATGCCAACTGAAGTCGAGATCAATCAGCTCGATGCTCCCCAGAAACACCCGATGCGACACCGCGAACAGGGTCAGGAGCGTCAGGACTACGGCCAACTCACGATGTCTTCTCATCATCATGGAAAACTCGGAGAGGTTCAAACCGACCGCCCCGAACACCATCAACAGCGAACCGAAACCCAGATAGTTGAAGCCCTCATACTGGCCCCCGGTTGCATCGATGATGGCCTGCTGGCCCGGAAACACACCGCTGCGTTGCGGCCAAAACGGGGAGACGAGATTCATGGAAAAATACCCGAAGCCCCCGGCGAACGGCGAGGTGCCCGTCCCTGGGCCGACATGACCAGCAATCACCATCACCGCAATCACCGCGCCGACAACGAAAGCCGGCTCCGCAAGAGGCCGGCGCGACGGCTCGACCCGCCTCCGGCGCAACAGACTCGCGACATAGATCGACCCGATCATCGCGAACAGGTAGACATGGGTCAGCAAGGTAAGGACAAGCCACGCGCTCCAGGCCGCCGTCCTGAACCGGGCCGCGGTCAGACGTCGGTCACGCAAATAGAGAAAGAACGCACCGAGAATCTCGAAATGGGCAAGCAGCCCCAGGTGGCCAAACCGGTGCAGTAACGCCGGCGCCGATAGCACAAGCAAACTGGCTGCAACACTCGCCAGGATCGAGCGCTGCCCAACCTCCACCACGACGAGCACCGCCAGGACTGCGGACAGCACAAAACAGAGACCGACCCAAAGTCCGTAAGGCACGATGACCCGGCCGGCCAAGCCGCTCACGATCTTGCCCAGGAACGCGGCGATAGGGATGACGTCGACGAAAATAACGTTCGTGCCCGCTGGCGCGCCGACACTCCCAACGAAGAACACCGGCAGACCCCAGGGTTCGTGCAGAAACGCCAAATAGCCTGCCAGGCAATCGAGCATGTCGACGTTGTCGTGGATGTCGGCAGCGTCCGTCAGCCACGGGCCACGTGGGTTCGCCCAGAATGGTCCTGTTCCAGTAAGGAAGGGCAGATCGAAGGTGGCGAGAACATAAATCGCGCCCACGGCAACCGCCACGGCAATCAGCAGCGAGCGGCAGCGCGGACGCGTCAGGAATGAATGACGTGGACCAGGCCGAAGGGAATCGGACCTGGTCGTCAACTCCGAAGATTTCTCATCTATCATGGCGCTGCACGCGCATCGCCGGCGTCCTTTCCGACACCCTGCAGAAAATACGCCAACAGCAGGGCCATGAGGGGTATGAGTTCGCCGTAAATTCGCAGTTCAACAAGATTGCCGGCCAGCAGTAGAAGCACCAGCGGCAACGCGGACGCCGCGATAAGATATTTCTCGATCGTGCGCATTCTGAACACCGTGAAGGGCCACCAAATCAGAAGGCCGCACCCCAGAAGGACGAGTTGAAGGGCCTTGGGCGGCTCGTGGAAGAGCGATTTCACATTGGCCCAAAAACGCAAAGTCCCGTCCGAATACAAACCGGCGCCGTCCGCCATATGCCCGTCGAGCGCGTGCAAAAGCGCCACCCGCACGAGGAAAATCCCCACCGGGGCGACGGCCAGAGCGGCGAGGCGCAACATCCTTTCCTTGCGGTCCGCCGCCTGCTTTTTGTCCGCCAGGATAAATGCCGCCGCATGGAACGCAACCACGACAATTGTTTCCCTGTTGGCCGCAAAAACGAAGACTGCCGCAAATCCCAGCCCAAAAATCGCCGGCCGCCGATCTGTCAAAAGCAGAAAAGAGAGAAGATAAAAGAATATGGACGGAATATCGTACACATAAAAGGCATTCAATACTCTTGATGCGCTGTAATGCAGAAGCATAACCAGCATAAACGTGGCCTGGGTCATGATTGCGACATTTCCGTCAACGGAAAGGCGCCTGACCCATATCTTCATCAAAGCAAAGCAACCGATGGAAAACAAAAAAACAAAGAAAAATCGGAATGCCGGCGTATCCAGAACCGAAGCTGGCATGATGTGAACAAGAACGTACGTGAGCAGAATCCGTGCCCTGAACAGGACGATGATCTCTTCTGGGTGTTTCGGTAAAAATAACGATGTTTGCCAAATCTCGGCAGACCGGATGTATGCGTCCGAAAAAATCAAGGCAAAAGAAACAATCTGAGTCCATGCCATCATCGCCCCGCACGCTCGCCCGCCGGAGAGTGCGTTCTCGACGCATCTTGGCATGATCCTCGTTAGCATCAGCATTTCTCTTTACATAAGGAGGCGCGCCAGTAAGGGATCGAGCCCGTCACAGATCCGCTTGTCCTGATATCGGTGTCAGCTGGAGCGAGTGGACGGAATCGAATTCCTCGCCGTAAGGTTTTTGCCGCAAATCGCCATTAGCGTACCCGCAAGGCTCTGATTTCGCAAACGGTTTCTCACTCGCTGCCGACCCGCCGTTGCGGCTGATGGACAGAATCCACCGCACATCACCAGTTCATCGGCGGCCCAGCGCCCCCCCCACAGCGCCGCAGGCCCTCATTGCCAACAAATTCCCATATGCGATTCCCCTGAACCCGGTATATGGTCACCCTGATCACGGCGCCGTATTGATATTTCGGGCGGCTTCCACAGGAAAGCAGGTCCATTGCCAAACTTCCAGCCGACCGTTGCGGAAGAATTCCCAGGGAAGGGCCCGCAGGGCATGGAGCACTCTCCCGAAACCCAGGATAATCGGGCGTGGCATGGCTGGATACGGGCAGCGGCCTTTGTGCTCGGCGGCTTTGCGTTTCTCTATGTCGGTGTAACCTTCTGGTTCGGCCGTTCCATGTGGGGCGGCCATTCAATTTGGAAACTCCTGGGGCTGCGCGAGTTGCCGCTCGTGATCGGACTCGTCGCCATGGGGGTCTGCCTGCGGGCCGTGAGATTTTATTATTATGGCCGCCGCCTTGGCTGGAAGGTTCCGCCATGGCCCAGTTTCGTGGTCTTCGTCGCCAGTTTCTCCTTGACTGCGACACCGGGCAAGGCGGGTGAACTGTTGAAGTCGGCGTTGCTCCGCACGCGCTACGGCACGTCGGTGGCGGAAAGCGCCGGAGCGCTGATTGTGGAGCGGCTTGGCGATCTGCTGGCGCTTCTTATCCTGGCTTCCAGCGGTCTGTTGCTATTTACTGGCCTCAGAAATTACTTTTTCCTGTGCGTGGTTGTCGTGGGATTGTTCTGCGTTGCGCCGCGCACGATTGGTTACCCCCTGCTGCAATGGTCGACACGTTATGAACGGTTCAGGCCCCTCGCCGAGCGTTTGATCCGCATCCTCCACACGATCGATGCACTGCTCAAGCCGGAACCTCTCTTGATCGGCCTTGTCCTTGCCGTCGTCGCTTGGGGATGCGAGGCTTTGGCCTTCAGTGTTCTGGCCGAACGCCTCCCCGTCGAGATCCCGCTTGTCGCCGCATTTTCGATCGTCGGCCTCTCGGCGGTCGTTGGCGCACTTTCAATGCTGCCGGGCGGCCTGGGCGGGGTCGAGGCAGTGATGGTGCTGCTTCTCACCAAGCTTGGGGTTGACGTACCGTCAGCGACAGTGACCGTGATCGTTTTCCGGCTTTGCACCCTCTATCTGATGACTTTGGTCGGGTTTTGCTTCCTGGGTTGGTGGAAGGTCGTGAACCCAGCTGCAAAACTGCCACCTCGTTCGGTGGAGGCATGACGATGAGCGGCTGTCCGGTAACGACCGCCTTCCGTTCTGCCTCCGTGATTCTTCCGTTGATGGACGAGACCGTCTCGCTCAGCAAAACCGTCGAAATCATCCTTGCCGAAGCGTCCGATGACGTTGAGGAATTGCTCATCGTGGTCTGTGAGCGGACAAAGCCTGAAAGCATGGCCGTGGCCACGGCGCTGGCGCAGCGCTTGCCAGATCTGGTTTTGATTCACCATCAGAATCTGCCGTTTCTGGGCGGCGCCATCCGCGAGGCTTTCGACCTGGCTCGCGGCAGCCATGTCATCATGATGGCAAGCGATCTTGAGACCGATCCGGTCGATGTGCCGACCCTCATCGCCGAGGCAAAGCGCCGGCCCGACGCCATCATCGCCGCTTCGCGCTGGCGCCGCGGCGGCCGCTTCGAGGGCTACAGCAAGGTCAAGCTCGCTGCCAATTGGGTTTTCCAGCGCGCCTTTGCTGTTCTGTTCGGCACGGTGCTGACCGATATGACCTATGGTTATCGGCTATTTCCCACCAAGGTCGTCCAGTCGATCAAGTGGGAAGAACTGCGCCATCCCTTCCTGTTCGAGACGGTTGTCAAGCCATTGCGTCTCGGCGTCGAGGTGGTGGAGATACCCTCCGTATGGAAGGCCCGCACCGAGGGCCGGTCGAGCAATACGTTCATGCGGAATTTCGAATATTTCCGCACCGGCGTGAAGGTCCGCTTCGCGCCGAGGAATTCGTTGCTGAGGTCATGAGCGTGCCGTCCGCGGCGTCAATCCGGACAGGCATTTACCAGCAGAAGGAACGTCATGAAGAAGGTCATTGTCAGCACGACGATCAACCCGCCCACCAAAGCGATCGACAAGTTCGATTCCATGCCGGACTGGGATCTCGTGGTGATCGGCGATCTGAAGACGCCGAAGGACTACGCGCTGAAGCGCGGAGCCTATTATTCGCCCGAAGCGCAGGAAAAGTACGACAAAAAATTATCGGATGCGATCGGCTGGAACTGCATCCAGCGCCGGAACTTCGGCCTCCTGCTCGCCCACGACAGGGGTGCCGACGTCGTAGCGGTGGTCGACGACGATAATATTCCGTTGGCGGGCTGGGGCCAGGATCTCCTGGTTGGCAAAGACGTCGAGGTCAACTTTTACGAAACCGATCTGCCGGCATTCGATCCGGTGGGCGCCACCAACCATTCTGCGCTCTGGCATCGCGGATTTCCGCTACAGCTTCTGGCCAGGCGGGACTACAGCCGCAAGTCGCGCAAGACTGTCCATGTCGACGTCCAGGCCGACTTCTGGAACGGCGACCCGGACATCGACGCGATTTGCCGAATGGAGCATGCGCCGGAATGCACATTCGATCCCCTTTGCTTCCCCATCGCCTCCGACAAGATGGCTCCGTTCAACTCGCAAAACACCTTTATCGCCGGCTCAGTGCTCAAGGACTATTTCCTGATGCCGTTTATCGGCCGGATGGATGACATCTGGGCCGCTTATTATGTTCAGGCGAAGGGCTACAGCGTCGTCTTTGCCAAGGCGTCTGTCTTCCAGGAGCGCAACGTTCACGACCTTGTCCGCGACATGAAACAGGAATACTTGGGCTACGAGAATAACCTCAACCTTGTGACGGACCTGGCGCGCGATCCCGAGTCGATCACGGCGTATCCGCCCGGGCGGGCACTTTGGGCCTTCAGGCTCTACCAGAGGCATTTCAACCATGCGTAAGATCCTGATCACCGGTGGGGCGGGTTTTGTCGGCCGCCACTTCACCCGGCATTTCCTCGAAGCCGGGGACGAGGTACACGTCATCGATCCGATCGAGCGCTACACCGGCGGCGTTGATCCGGCGGACGGCTGGCCCCTCTTCGAGCCGCGCGACTACGCCAATTTCAAGTTCGAAAAGATCGATTGCCGTGACTACTTCCGGGGTCACGACAATACGGAGTTTGACTACGCGCTCCATCTCGCGGCGATGGTCGGCGGCCGGCTGATGATCGAGAACAACCCGCTGGTTGTGGCCGACGATCTGTCGATTGACGCGGCCTATTGGCAATGGGCGAAGCGCGCCAAGCCTCGCAAGACCATCTGCTTCAGCTCGAGCGCCGCCTATCCGATCAAACTTCAGCGCCCCGACCATTACGTACTGCTCAAGGAGGACATGATCGATTTCAGCAACGATATCGGCATGCCGGATATGTCCTATGGCTGGGCCAAACTTACGTGCGAGTACCTGGCCCGCCTCGCCTATGCGCGGCACGGCCTCAAGTCGGTCGCGTACCGGCCGTTTTCCGGCTATGGCGAAGACCAGGACGACACCTATCCGTTCCCCAGCATCTGCAAGCGGGCCATCGCCAACAAAGGCGGTGCCGAACTTTCGGTTTGGGGCAGCGGCACCCAAATGCGCGACTTCATCCATATCGACGATTGCGTCCGGGGCGTGATCGCGACGATGGACAAGATCGACGATGGCGACGCGATCAATCTCTCAACCGGCATCTTCACAAGCTTTATCGAATTCGCGCGTCTTGCCGCCGAACTTGTCGGCTATCGGCCCGTGGTGAAGGGCATGTCGGACAAGCCCGTCGGCGTCCATGCGCGGGGCGGCGACACCGGGAAGCAGAATGCGTTGGGCTTCAAATACGGCCTTGATTTCCGCGCTGGCGTCGGGCGCGCGCTTCGCTATTACGATGCGACGGCATCCTCCCCTCCGCTAGCTGCCGGAGCGTGATCGCTTCGGGCGGAATCGCCGCCAGGCCGCCGCCGTAATTCCCAGTACAGCGGCTTCCGCCCGGCGGTCAGCGCCTTTGCCTCATAGCGGGTCGACGGCCAGCCCTCGGGACGGATCGTCGCGGGTTGCGGCACATCGAAAAACGCCTGCGCCGCCAGCACGTCGGCCACCCAGCCCTGATGGGTCGGATCGTCGCTGGCGATGCGCCATGCCGCGTCAGGCTTCAGCACCCGCGCGATGTCGGACAACAGGGCCGGATGCACGAAGCGGCGCTTCGCGTGCCGCGCCTTCGGCCAGGGATCGGGGAACAGCAGGAACAGCCGATCCAGGCAGGCGTTGGGCAACGCCCTGATCAGCGTGCGGGCGTCCTGGTCCCAGATCAGCAGATTGCCGGGCAACGGCGCCGCCGCCTCGCCGCCCTCTGGCACCACCCGGGACAGCAGCGAGCACAACCCGTTGACGAAAACCTCGCAGGCAATCAGCCCGGCCTCGGGATGCATGGCGATCTGCGCCAGCGTGTGCTCGCCGCCGCCGAACCCCACTTCCAGCCAGAGTTCGGCCGGTCGGGACGTGAAGGCGGAAAGGGGATCGGCCGCACAGGCCGCCGCGAAGCGCAAGCGCGGCAGCGTCGCTTCCAGCAGGCGTTCCTGGCGCGGCCGCAGCCGGTGGCCGCGGGCGCGGCCGTACAAACGGTCCGGCGGCGGCTTTAGCTGCGGCCCGTCGCTCAGCGTCCGAAGGCGGATTTTAGCGCCGGCACCAGATCCGTCTTCTCCCAGGTGAAGGTGCCAAGCTGGGCATCCGGCTCACGGCCGAAGTGGCCGTATGCCGAGGTCGGCACATAGATCGGCCGGTTCAGGTGCAGGTGCTCGCGAATGCCGCGCGGCGTCAGGTTGACCAGTTCGCGCAGCGTCTTCTCCAGCGCCGTCTCGCTCACTTCGTATGGGTTGCCGAACAGCTCGACGTACACGGACAGCGGGTGCGACACGCCGATGGCGTAGCTGATCTGGATCGTGCAGCGGTCCGCCAGTCCGGCGGCTACCACGTTCTTGGCCAGATAGCGGCACACATAGGCGGCACTGCGATCCACCTTGCTGGGGTCCTTGCCACTGAACGCGCCGCCACCATGCGGCGAGGCGCCGCCATAGGTGTCGACGATG
>PLTJ01000470.1 GCA_003164455.1 Acetobacteraceae bacterium | reverse complement strand
ACCCGGCTGGTCTTGCCGATGTTCGCCACGACTGCCCACATCGTGTCGTCGCGGGCGCGGCTGAACGCGATCACCTCACTCATCGGCAGGTGCCAGCATCCGTATCTCCTTCGGACCACGATGCTAGCGAGAGCACGGGCGCGACGCCAGTATCGGGGCGCGGGGCACGCCCTCACAAAACGCACCTTGTGGCGAGCGACGCGCAGCCCGCCGACCATGATTATAATGAACAATAACAATACGGCACTGATCCCCTTCCATGCCCTCCCCCCGCCGTCGCAGGGGGAGGGATTGGAGAGAGTTCGCGCGCCGGAACCGAACGATCAGCTGCGCGTCAGCGTGCCGTCCCAGGTACTGACCGACTTCTTGGCGTCTTCCTCGCTGAACCATACGGACGTGACGGACTTGGTTTCCGTGAAGAACGCCACGCCGTCCTTACCCATGGCATGAAGGTCGCCAAAGAACGATCTCTTGTGCCCGGAGAATGGAAAGATCGAGAATGGCACTGGAATGCCAACGTTGATGCCGACCATGCCGGCATCGGTCCGCCGGGCGAACTCGCGGGCATGGCGGCCAGACGTGGTGTAGATGCACGAACCGTTGGCGAAGCGATTGGCATTCATGATCGCCAATCCCTCTTCGAAGTCCTTGACCCGCTTGATGCTGGTGACCGGGCCGAAGATCTCCTCCTCACCGACGAAGTCGCCCTGCTTGACGTAATCGAGGATCGTCGGGCCGACGTAATAGCCGTTCTCATAGCCAGGCACCCTGACACCACGGCCGTCGAGCACGAGCTTGGCGCCTTCGGTGACGCAGCGGGTGATGCTGGTCTCGATCCATTCCTTCTGGCCGGCCGAGATCACCGGGCCGAGTTGCGACTCAGGCAAGTAGGCAGGGCCGATCTTGAGTTCCTGGGCGAACTTCTTCAGAAGTGCCACGAACGCGTCGGCAATCGACTCCTGCACACAGACGACCGGCAAAGCCATGCAGCGTTGCCCGGCGCAGCCGTACGTCGAGTTGACGATACCGCGCACAGAACGCTCAAGAACGCAGTCCTCAAGAACCAGGGCGTGATTCTTCGCTTCCGTCAACGCCTGCACGCGCTTTCCCGCACCGGCCGCGGTTTTGTAGACGTGACCGCCCACGCTCGTCGAGCCGACGAAGGTGATGCCCTTGACGATCGGATTGACGAGCAGGCCGTCGGCTTCGACGCGCGAGCAGGTGACGAGGTTGACGACACCCTTCGGCAGCCCCGCCTCGATCAGCAACTCCAGCATGCGCATGCCGGTCTGCGGCACCAACGACGCCGCCTTCAGGACCACCGTGTTGCCCGTGGCGATCGCGAAGGGGATCATCCAGCCGAACGGTATCATCGCCGGGAAATTGAACGGCGCGATGGCACCGAACACGCCCAGCGGCTCGCGGAACGAGACGGTGTCGTAACCGGTCGAAACGTTCATGCAGGTGTCGCCCTGCATCAGGTAGGGAGTGGCGCACGCACACTCCACCACCTCGATCGCCTTCAGGACATCGCCGCGAGCTTCGGGCAAGATCTTGCCGTTTTCAGTCGCGAGCAGGAGCGTCAGTTCGTCCAGATGCGCGTCGAGCAGGTGCTTGAAGCGGAACAACAGCTGGACGCGGATCGGGATCGGCGTGTCGGCCCAGCCGGGAAAGGCCCGCGCCGCCGCATTCACTGCGGCGTCGACCTCACTCTGCGTACAGCAGGCCGCTTCGGCGATCAGCTCGCCCGTACTGGGGTTCATCACCGGCATGTACTTCGTCGTCTTCGACTCGTACCACTCGTTGTCGACGCAATACCGCAACTTCTTGACGCTCATAGGGGGGCTCTCCTTCTGGCAGCTCTCGTCCGCCGGTGGGCTCCGGCCGCAACCGCGGGCGCCGTATGCCAAGCCCGGGTTCCATATTTCACGAAGCAGTGGAATTTGCCTAACGTATTTGCGCCATTCGCCGATTCGTGCGTCGCGGTTTGGGTTCGTGGCGACAGCAACACCCACTGCCAGCAGGCGTTGCCGCGGCCGGTCATTCGCCGCCGAAGAACAGGCTTGTAGCCGCGAGTCCTCGCACATAGGGTCATCTTCCCTGTACCGGAGATGACGGCGCCATGATGGCGGGCTCGCACGTCGCGCTGGGGGCGGCCGCCTGGTTCGCCGTGGCGCCGCACCTTGGTCTGCCCGCGCTGGACCCGGTCCCGCTCGGCCTGGCAGTCATCGGGGCACTGCTGCCCGACATCGACCACCCAAAATCGTGGGTCGGCAGACGGATGCGACCGCTTTCGACGATCATCGCCGCGGTCCTGGGCCACCGAGGCGCGACGCACTCGCTGCTCGCGGTGGCCGGCTGCGGCTGGCTGCTGTTTTACGACGGCACCCCCCACGCCATCGCGGCCCCGGTTCTGGTCGGCTATCTGTCCCATCTTGCCGGCGACCTGCTCACCCCGCGTGGTCTGAGGCTCGCCTGGCCGTTCAAGGGAACCTGGGCCTTGCCGCTTTGCCGGTCCGGCTCGCCGTTCGAGCCGATGGTCGTGGCGGCCCTGCTGCTGTGGGCCTGGAGCGCGGCCGCCGGCCCGCAGACCCGTCAGTCCCTCGTGGATGCCAGCCGGATCTGCGCCTGGTCAGGGTCCGATCTCGTGCCCGCCCTCTGCTCAGCCAGGCACGCAGCGTTCCTGCCGCGCCGAGGTTAAACAGGGTCAGCGGGCCGGTGTGCCGGTTTCGCGAACGATAGCGTCCTCGCGCCGGTGCAGCCCCGGCAGCAGCGCCGTACCAAGTCCCGGGGCTGTCGGAGCCTGCGCCATGCCGTTCACCAGCACCGGCAGGTCGGTGACGAGGTCGCGGTACCAAGTGGCCAGCGTCGCCCGCACCACTTCCTGGAAAATCGCCGTCGACGCGTGCAGGGCCAGGTGCAGTCCCGCCATCAGCGTCACCGGCCCGGTGCAGTCATGCGGCGCCAGCGGCTTGGCGAAAGCCTCGGCAAGGGCGGCGATCTTGCGCCCTTCGGTGAGTCCGCCGCACCAGGCCAGGTCGAGCATCACCACGTCGATGGCATCCGCCTCCAGCAGCCGGCGGAACGACACCGCGCCGCCCAGCGTCTCGCTGCCACAGACCGGCACCCGGGTCTGCCGGCGCAGATCGGCGAGCGCGCGGGCATCGTCCATCTTGGCGATCGGGTCCTCGGCCCAGAACACACCGAATTGCTCCAGCGCCTGGCAGATGCGGATGGCGGCGGTGCTGCTCCACAGGCTGTGCAGCTCGCACATCACCTCGATGTGCTCGCCGACCGCGGCGCGAATTTTTCGGAACGGCTCGAGCCCGGCCTTGAGTTCGGTCAACGTGATGGCCTGCCCGCCGGTTGCGTCGGCGTAAACGTCGAGCGGCCAGATCTTCATGGCGGTGTAGCCCTCGGCCAGCAGGCTTTCCGCCAGCGCGCCAGCGTCGCGCATGAAGGCAACCTGGTCGTCATAGGGGCCGACCGCGGCATCACCGGTGCCAACGGCACGGCGGCCCACGCCGGCGGTGTTGTAGGCATAGCCGGCGCAGGTGTTGTAGGCGCGGATCTCGATGCGTGCCGCCCCGCCCAGCGCCTCGTGCACCGGAATGCCGTGGCGCTTGCCGGCGAGGTCCCACAGCGCGAGGTCGACCGCGCTCGCCGCCCGCACCTCGGCACCGGAGCTGTGAAAGCCGAGATAGGGCGTCAACAGGTGGCGCGAGATGGCCTCGATGCGCCGGGCGTCGCGGCCGAGCAGCCAGGGGGCCACCTGCTCGTGGATCACCGCCTCCATGGCCTGCGCCCCACGGAACGATTCGCCCAGACCGACAAGGCCTTCGTCCGTCTCGATCTCGAGCCAGATGAGGTTGGGTCGTTCGACGATACGGATAGTGCGGACGCATTCGATATTGGGCATGTGTCACTCCGGCGGGATCGAACAGGCGCGGGAGCCATCATCGACCCTTCGCGCACGGCAAACCCATAGCTTCATTGGCCCGCTCAGGGGATGCCTATAAAATAGCTTCGGGGCAGCACACGAGGGAAACGGAGACATGGCAAACCTGCCACCGGCATGTGGCCGCCGTATGGGCGCTTTTGGCATCTGCGGGGGGGCAGTATATCCTTTCGGTGTGAGACTCTTCCTGGCCCTTGCGCCGATTCGGGTGCGACCGTCCTGAGCCCTGCCGCCCTGACCGGCTTTTCTATCGTCGCCGCCGCGCTGCTGGGCCTGGGCGCGGTCAGCGTGGTTGTGCCGCGTCGCATCGCCGCCGTTGGCAACCTGGTATTGTGCGGCCTGGGGTTCCTGCTCGCCCTGGCTTATCCGCTCTCTGCCGCCGGCACCGCCACGCTCGCCCTCCCGTTCGGCCTGCCCGGCACGGCGATGGTGCTGGCGCTGGACGGGCTGTCCGGTTTCTTCCTGCTGCTGCTGATGGCGGTTGGCCTGGCCAGTTCGGCGGCGACGCTGGACGACCACGGCGACGACGACGCCACCGCGCCGTTTTTCCCCGTCTTCCTGGGTGCAATGGCGCTGACCCTCCTTGCGGGCGATGTTTTCCTCCTCGTGCTCGGCTTCGGGCTGATGTCGCTGGCCTCGTTCGCTCTGGTGCTGACCCGTCACGAGGACGCGGAGGCGCGCGAGGCGGCGCTGCTGCATATCGGCATGGCGGGGCTGGGCGCGGCCTGCCTGATTGCGGCGGTGGCCCTGCTGGCCGGCAGTGCCGGCTGGGATTTGCACTTCGCCGCCATCCGCGCCCATCCGCCGGCGGGTTGGCGGGCCGTGTCGGTGCTGGTGCTGGTGCTGGTGGGTGCGGGCTCGCAGGCCGGACTGGCGCCGCTGCATGTATGGTTGCCGCCCGCCCATGCGGCCGCCCCCTCCCATGTCTCGGCGCTGATGTCCGGCGCGATGACCAAGGTGGCGCTGTATGTGCTGGTGCGCGTGCTGTTCGACCTGTGCGGGCCGGCGCAGCCGACCTGGTGGGGCGTGCCGTTGCTGGTGCTGGGCGCCGGCGGTGCCGTGCTGGGCGCGCTACGCGCCAACATGGAAGACGACATCAAGGCGGTGCTGGCCTGCTCGACGGTCGGAAATATCGGCCTGATCGTGATCGGGCTTGGGTTGGCGCTGGCGGCGCGTGGAGCCGACCTGTCAACGCTGGCTTCGCTGGCACTGGGTGGGGCGCTGCTGCATGCGCTGGCACATGGGCTGTTCAAGTCGATGTTGTTCCTCGGCGCCGGCGCAGTGCAGCGCGCTGCCGGCAGTCGCCGGCTGAGTCGGTTGGGTGGGCTGATCCACTGCATGCCGGTGACAACGGCCTGCATGTTGGCAGGAGCAGCTTCATTGGCCACGCTGCCGCCCAGTTCCGGCTTCGCCGGCGCGTGGACGCTGTTTCAGGCCGTGCTGGGCGGTCCGCGTATCGGTGGGCTTGGCTTGCAGACACTGGTTTGCGTGGTGGCCGCGCTGATGGCGCTGGCGGTGGCGTTGACCGCCGCCGCCGCGGTGCGGTTGGTGGGGGTGGCGTTCCTGGGCCGGCCGCGCTTGCCGCGCACCTCGGCGGCCGAGGAGGCTGGCCGACCGACGCGCGTCGCGTTGATCGGGTTGGCCGGGGTTTCTGCTCTCGTCGGGCTGTTCCCCGGTGCGGTGCTGGCGCTGGCCGGGCCGGCGTTGCGGCGGCTGGTGACCACCGACCTGGCCGGTCGCGCCGGGCTGTTGTCGGTGGCGCCGCAGGCCGACCTGCCCGGCTACTCGGCGGTCGGCATTGCGCTGGTACTGGGTCTGTCGGCGGGGCTGGTGGTGCTGCTGGCACGGCAGCGCGCGACGCCGGGGCATCGGATCGGACCGGCCTGGGATTGCGGCTTCGGCGCGCCGCCGGTCTGGCTGCCGTTCGGCGACCCGTTGACCCAGTACGGCGGCGGCAGCTTCGCCCAGCCGCTGCTGCGCGCATTCGGCACCGCGCTCCTGCGCGTACGGCAGCGCATTGACACGCCTGCCCCAGGCGAGACACGGCCGGCACGCATCGCGCTGGAGATGAGCGATCCGGCGGAGCGATGCCTGTTCCGACCGGTGGCGGCGGTGCGTGGCCGGTTGTCTTTCTTCGCCGACACCATCCAGTTCCTTACCATCCGTCGCACGCTGTCGCTGATGTTCGCGGCACTCGTCCTGTTCCTCGCCGTGGTGGCGTTGATGGAGCAGTTCTGATGGGTGCATCGGCGGGTGAAGCGGCATGACCTTCCTGCTCGGCCTGGCGTCGCTGGTCGTGCATCTGGTGCTGGTGCTGACCCTGGCGCCTGTTCTGGTCGGGTTCATCCACTGGGCAAAGGCGCGACTGGTGGGGCGGGTTGGGCCACCCGTAACACAGCCCTGGCGCGACGTGCTGCGGCTGGCCCGCAAGCAACCCGTACTGGCGGAAAACGCGTCCTGGCTGTTCCGCGCCGCCCCCGCCACCGTGTTCGCCGCCACGCTGGCTGCTGTCGCGCTGG
>PLTJ01000265.1 GCA_003164455.1 Acetobacteraceae bacterium | reverse complement strand
GACATCTGTGTCAATCGGCACGCCGACGGGACCCTGGCGCCGATCCAGAAGAAGACTTTGAATCCGCACAATAAACGAGGATTTTTGTGGGGTTTCGATCGGCGCCGATCGAGACCCCACCCTGAACGGAATCAAGATAGAGACACCAAAGCCTTGCAGCGCAGCGGACCGAGGGTCTCGGTCAGGCGCCGATCCACAGCGGATCATTTGAATGGCTGTGCGGTCGACTATTGCGATGCGGCCGCTTATCCGGACGGTGATAATTGGGAAAACCGAGTCCAGGGACACTCGGTCAGCGGCCGCCTGCTTCTTAGGAACGTCGAAGTTGACGAGGATGCGTTGGATGCGGAGCTCCGGGGGGCGGTCGAGGCCGAACTCCGGTATGACGGGAGTGAAGGCGGAGAGATCTGGAAGATCACCTGGGGTGGATCCCAAATCGACATTCCTTGCGCAAGAGCCGAGGTCCTCAGCCGGGGAATGCGGATAATTGCGCTGCTTTTGCGGCACTCGGGCACGTCTATCCCGTACTGCATGCTTGAAGGACTCAAGCGACGGAAGTTCGAACGGAAAGACCCAAGCGCGGAGGATGCCGAGATATTCCGACTGCGAACTCTGATCGACCCCGTCTGTCAGCGCTTTTTGTGCGCACGACTTCGCTCGATGCAGCTCGGAAAGAGATCGACGAGTAGCTGCAATAGAGGGATATGGCCGCTCTCCCCGACAAGTTGAGGTTTCACAATCGAGCCTATGATGCCGTCACCAACAGCCTTGCAGCCGTAAAAACGCGTCTCCGAAAGTTTGGCGGCCCGCGTGGACCGGAAGTGGCAGCATATATAGAGAAATCAATTAACTCGAAAAGTGGCGGCTTTCGCTATGATCCGGGGAGTACATCGGTCACCTGGAAGTTGGTTCGCGATCGGAGCGTCTGAAAATGACTGGTTCCACTTCGCAAAGCATCCCTTAGCCGAGATCCCGTTGCACACCAACGGCTCGGAGAACGACATCCGCTGCCAGGTGACCAAGCGCCAGGTCAGCGGCGGTACCAAGACGGACACCGGACGCGACTGCCGCGATGCCTTACTCGGCCTCGGCAAGACCTGCCGGAAGCTCGGCATCTCGTTCTGGAATTACCTCGGCGCCCGGCTCGGCGTCGCCGCCGTTCCCGCCGTGCCGCCCCTCCCCGAACTCATTCGTTGCCGCGGCCAGCCCGCCTGACGGGCTGCCAGACCCGGGGTTTTGCCCCGCTTACGCCAGGGGCCGTGAGGCCCTTGGAATCCAAAACTTTTGCAAGATGTGCTCATACCGTGTGTCGCTGATCGCGACCCACGGTATGATTCTTGGTTTCGCGCGCGGCCGCCCCACCAATCGGCCTGCGCAGCGTTTCCGGCATAAACAAGAAGAAAGCGACGCCCGCGATCGCGGCGCAAATTCCCATGGTCACGAACGCCGCGTTATAACCGAAATGATCGACGATCAGCCCGACGGCGAGTCCGCTTAACGACCCACCGATCCCCTGCACAGTGATGACGACGCCCAGTGCCATGTTGTAGCGCCCGGTGCCTTGTGTGATGTCGGCCACCAGGAGCGGCAACAACGTGATGAAGATGCCCGCTCCGACACCATCCAGTACTTGCACGCCGAGCAACCACACGGCGTGGTCCGAAAACGTATAAAGCACCGCCCGGATCGGCAGCACGACGAAGGCCACCAGCAACAAAGGTTTTCGCCCCCAACTATCCGCCATCCGTCCGACCAGTATGGCGATCGGCACCATCACAACCTGGGCTATGATGATGCAAGCCGACGTCAGCGCCGTTGCCTCGTCGGGATGAGCGATCGCGAGCTTTTGACCGGCCAGCGCCAGCAGCGGCGCGTTGGCGAACTGGAACAGCAACGCGCAACCGGCGAAAACCCCCAGCGTGCGCATTTTCGCGAGCGACAACAATCGCGCGGGCTTGAATGCCACCTTGGCCCCGGCGTCCGCTCCGGGAAGCGGATCGGCGCCTCGGGCACGAGATTGATCGATCGCATCAGCCGGAATGGTCAGAACCGCGGCGATGACCATGGCGCCGAAGACAGGTACCAAAAGAAACACGCTGCGTTGCGAGAAGTAGTACCCGACCCCGGCCGTGGCGATCGCGATCGAGACGTTGCCGGCGTGGTCAAAGGCGCCATTCCGCCCGGTACGCCTTGCTAATGTCTCGCGCGTATAAAGGCCCAAGGTGATGGCCGCGATCGCGGGACCGAATACGTCCCCGGCGACCGCCATGATTGAGTGGGCGAACAGAACCGGCCAAAACGATGGCGTCAGAAAGATCGTGCTCGCACCCATGGCCAACACGGCGGTGGCGATGACGACGACGGCTCGTTTCGCGCGTGTGGCGTCGATCAGCATGCCGATCGGCACTTGCAGGATCAGGCCGAGCAATCCGCCTGTCATCGTCACGAGGCCTACGTACGACTTGCTCCAATGCTGCTGGGTGACCAGGAATACGACCAGATAGGGTCCCAGCGCTCCCTGCATATCGGATAGCAGGAAGTTAACGGCGTCGAGGGAGACCGGCCGGAACCCCTTGCGGACAGCGCGTTTGTTCGGCAGATCGGCATCCGGCGGGGATTTTTCATCGACTGCCGGTAACGCTGCTCGTGTGCTCGGTGATGTCCCCATTGAGCCGGGATCCCCCCGATGAACGGCCACCTTGGCCGTCACGGAGGCACGTAGCCACCAAACCGGGCGTTCGGCAACGGTGAAACGCCGGGAAGACGGCTGGAGCCTTGCCGACTGGCCGACGATCGCTGTGTGAGTGAGAATTTGGACCCGTGAGCCTGCCTTGGGACGCAGGTCTCCGGCCGGCAGCCAGATAGGCCCAGTCTGACGCTGATCCTTTAACATCGGGCCGGCGGCAACGGCCGGAGCGCCGCGATAGCAGCAAGCTCCTCTCGGCTCACCCGCCGGACCGTCTACGCATAGCAGGCCATTTGGTTGATAAGCGGGTTGGTAGGTCGGGCAGGGGCAACACGAACGGGTGACGTGTAGTCGTCACCATAGAAATCGCCGGCCACGTCTCCCGAGTTCGCGAGAATTTCCAGCCTCGCAAAAAAGCGCTTTCGCGCAAACAGGGAAATTGTGCGTTCGCGTAGTTTGCGCGCGGCCGGCACACTCACCCGTCCAGGAGGCCCTCCGTGAAGACCATCACGCTCGCCGCCGCCAAAGGTGGCGTAGGCAAGACAACGCTCGCCACCGCGCTGGCCGTCGCCGCCGTTCTCGAAGCCCCGACCTCAGGGTCGGCCTCGCCGATCTCGATCCGCAGGGCTCGCTGACCCAGTGGTGGAACGACCGCGCGCTGCCGCAACCGCTGCTCTTCGACCTGGCCGCCCGGACGCTCGCGGCGGCGAAGCGCGAGCTGCGCGCCAGCGGGCTTGACCTCCTCATCCTGGACTGCCCGCCCAGCTTCTCCGCCGTGCTGCTGAAGGCGATCGCCGCCTCCGACCTGGTGCAGGTGCCGTCGGGTGCGAGTGTGCTCGACCTCGCCGCGGTGTCCTCGACGGCGGCGATGGCGACGCGTGCGGGGGTGCCGTACCGGTTCGTGCTGAACCGGGCGGTGTTCCGCAGCCGCATCGCGGGCCAGGCGGTGGGCGTGCTGCGCGAGCGCGGCGGGCTGCTGTGGCCGCCGGTGCACCAGCGGGTGTCGATCGCCGCCGCCATGGCGGCGGGGCGCACGGCGCTGGAGACGGAGCCGCGGAGCGCGGCGGCGCGGGAACTGTCGGCGCTGTGGCGCGCCGTGTGGGCGTGCCTGAACGAGGTGGCGGCAGGACCACTGACTCGCATCGCCGGCGAACGGAGGCGGGCATGACCCACGCCGCACGGCCGTTGGGCGGTCTGCTGAGCAGCAAGGGCACGGCGACGCTGCCGCCGGAACCCGCCGTCCGCCTGCGGAAGGGGGAGGGCCGGCGGGTCAGCACGACGCTGCCAACCGACCACTTCATCCGCTTCAAGGTGTACGCCGTCCAGCACGGACTGACCGGCGAGCAGGCCATCGCTCTCGCCATCGAGCGGCTGATCGCCGAGGACTGATGCCGGTGCAGCGAGCGCAGTGACGACGGCCCTGCGACATTCACAAAGGGGGCCCAGCACCACCCGGTGCCGGGCCCCCATCCACGTCTTCGGAACGGGCGGGATCAACCGTCGGCGGTGGACGTGCGCACCCGGCGGGCCACGAAACCCTCCAGGTCCCCGACCCGGTACCGGATGGTTTAGCGGCTGAGGCAGACGTAGGGCGGGCCGCCGCCCGCGCTGCGCCACCGGGCCAACAGCTTTGGCGTGACGCCCAGCCACGCTGCCCCGCCGTCCGTCGTTCAGCCTTCGCTGTGCGCCGGCAGGGCCTTGATTTTGTCGTGGGCATACGGCCGACAGGAGAACAGCACGACCTCCTTCTCCTTTCGCTCGTCGGTGAAGAAGGCGATCTTGGACTTCTGGATGCGACGCGTGGTGAGGACCGGGTTCGGGTGCCAGATCTCACGGTGCCCGATGGCGAACCCCACGGCCGTGTCGCGGCACAGCGACCACGAGAGGCCGAGGCGACGACTCGCGTCCTGCCCGCGGTACACCGTGAGCACCGGGGGGAGGGCGTCATACTGGCTTCGGTCGTCGGTCGACATTATGTCCGGCGTCCAGTCGCGTCGCATCTCTGCGAAAGCGGTCGCGAAATCGGCATACGGGATGCAATCGAACCCCGCCCACTCGGCGGCAACCATGCGCCAGAGGAATGCTGGGTCGCTCGCGTTTCTGTGGGTGCCCTCTGACCACATGTTAAGCCACGCGAGCGGGCGTTGCTCCGTTGCGAACCAGCGCAGGTACTCCAGCCCGGCATCGAAGGTTAGATCAATTCAGCACGGCCAAGCACCGCTCACCCTGTCCCCGACGGGCGTTGTGCCGGATCGCGGCCAGCTCGTCGGCTGTGACGGGAACGCTCGGACCAAACAGCGCTTTAAGCTTGCTCATCGCCGTCTCGGGCTGAGAGGGATCGTCGGCTCGGTCTGACATCGTGGGCCTTCTCTGGGCAAGTTGTTCCTGGTCCGTCATAGCGTGAAAAACGACTGTTGCCACGGATGGATCGGCGAAACCGTTCGACGGCATCTCATTCCTCGACGCTCACCAGCATGCGGTGGCAGGTGGGGTACGCGCTCCGGCCGAGCCGGAGCACGCCCTCCATCGGATTGGGCCACCGGCGCCCGAGGGGCGGTCCGGTTCAGGCAGCCGCGGTGCTGGTGCGGACGCGCTCGGTCACGAACGCCTCGACGTGCTCGGCGCGGTAGCGGATGGTCTTGCGGCTCAGCCGGACGAAGGCGGGCCCGGCGCCGGTGCCGCGCCAGCGCTCCAGGGCCTTCGACGACACGCCGAGCCGCTGCGCGGTCTCGGCGGAGGTCAGGAGGTCGCCGCCGTCCGGCGACGGCTCGCGGGGAGCGCCGGCCCGCTCTGGCGCGGGGGCGGCCGGGCGGGTCAAGCGGGAAATGCGGGGCACGCCGGGGATGGACTGCAGCATCGGGCGGGACTCCTTCGGGTGACGCGGGCGCCGGCGGCGGCCGCGGGTGATGGACGATGGTCTGTTACGAACGAGCGCCGCGTGTCGTCCCGGGACTCGCCGCGGCGACGGCCTCACGCCCCGGTGGCGACGCGACCGGCGGCGTTCACGGCCTCGGCCAGGCGGTCCTGGCGGAGGTGGGCGTAGCGGGCCGTGGTGGAGAGCTGGCTGTGGCCGAGGATCTGGCCGACCTCGTACAGGGACCACCCGGCGTTGATCAGCAGGCTGGCGAAGGTGTGGCGCAGGTCGTGC
>PLTJ01000127.1:2062-9188 GCA_003164455.1 Acetobacteraceae bacterium | reverse complement strand
GGCAGGCCGGCGAGCACCACCGCGAACAGGATGACGAGCGAGCCGTACATGCCGGCGTCGCCCTGCACGAAAGGCAACCACGCCGCCCGGGTCGTCACGGTGGCCGCCAACACGAGGATGAGCGGCACGCCCACGCGCAGAGCCATCCGCTTCCCATTCGCCAGGATGCGGGCCAGGGCGTAGAGCGCGAGCAGCACCATGCAGACCGCGAGCGGGATGACCATGACCGCCGCCGGCAGCGAGAGAATCGGCGTGCGCTCGCCCCAGCTTGCTTCGATCGCGGGGATCGAGGCCTGGCCGACAACAATGGCGGCGATCAGCACGAGCCAGTCGGCGAACGCGAGCGAGGTCGCACGGCCCGCCGGCGACAGCCGGTCGACAATGATGCGCACCGGGCTGTGCTGGCCGCCGCGATAGGCGACCGCGCCGCCGATGAAGGTGATCACCGACAGCGCGAACTGGGCCACCTCCTGGGTCCAGAGGAAGCCGCTGGAGCCGAAGCTGCGCGCCACCACATCAAGGACGATCACCCCGAGTTCGCCGAGCAGGGCGACGACGAGAATGGCTTCCCCCACCCGGTCCACGGGGCCGAGCAGGCCGCGCATGCGCGTACCCGCTTCAGCGTACCCGACCGCCGCCCCGCCGAGGGCGGGGACGTCGGCCGGATCCGACACCAGCATCCGCTTCAGGCCTTGCGCGTTGCGTCCACCATGTCGGTGAACTTCTTCACGTTGTCGGCGCCCGCGTAGTCGGCAACGCTCTTCCAGGCGGGTCCCATCTTGGCCCGGAAGAGAGCGCGATCGGGTTCCGTCACCTGGACGCCGTGGCTCTTGATTTGCACCAACTGATCCGCCTCCTGGTCGTCGATGAGCTTGCGCATCAGGTTGCCCGCCGAGGTGCTCTCCTCACGGATGATCTTCTGCTGCTCGGGCGTCAGCTTCTGCCAGCTGGAGACGCTGATGACATGGATCATGTTGTTGTATACATGCCGCGTCAGCGCGAGATACTTCTGCACCTCGTAGTATTTGTTGAAGTAGATGACGGCGATCGNNGGCGTGCGGATCTTGAGGCCCTTCATGTCGTCCGGCACCATCACCGGGCGGACGCCGTTGGTGACATTGCGGAAGCCGTAGTCCCAGTTTCGCAGCATGACGAAGCCCTGCTTCTCGGCCAGGGGCGCCAGCCAGTCGAAGGCCGGGCCATCAAGGACGCGGAAGACCTCGGCGCGATCGTTGAAGACGAACGGCAGCGGGATCACGGCGAACGCTTTGTCGTATTTGTCCATCTGGCCCTGGGTCGGCAGCCCCATGTCGATCACGCCGGAGCGGATCTGCGCCGCCTCTTGCGGCGGATCACCGAGCTGGTTGTTCGGGAAGATGGCGACTTTGACGTCGCCGCTCGTCCGCTCCGCCACCTTCTTGGCGAACTGCTCGGCGGCGACGTTGGCCGGATGGTCGGTCGGCACGTAATGGGCGAAGCGCAACGTGATCGGGGTGGCGCCACGCGAAATCCGCGGGGCGGCGAGCACCAGGCCGCCGGCAACAGCACCCTGTCGCAGCAAATCTCTTCTTAGCATCATTACCTCCTGTTCGGCCGGCTCGTTGACCGGCATTCGGCTTCTTGGTTGGGTCGGAGTTGCGTAAACCCGATTGGGCGTGGGCAATGCGCCTGTACTGCCCCCACGCCAGCGGGGCCGACGCGCGCAGGTCTCTTTCCAATGCCCGCGAACTGTCGCGCTAATATATTAGTCCGTCAAGCGGTCAAAACCGCCCGCCGCCGTTTTTTGCGCTCACGCCGTGGCCGGCACGCCGGTGCTGGTCGAGTACTCGAAATGCAGCGCGGTATCGGGGAACACGATCGGATGAATGGCATGCGCCGCCATCGCCGCTTCGGAGAAACCCTGCAGGATGAGCTTCAGCTTGCCCGGATAGCTGGCGACATCGCCGATGGCGAAAATGCCCGCCACCGAACTGGCGCAGCTCGCCGGGTCGACCTTCACGTGATGCTGCTCGAGCGCCAGTCCCCAGCCCGCGATCGGTCCCAGGTCGGTGGACAGGCCGAAGAACGGCAGCAGCACGTCGGCCGCCAGCNNCGGCGCCGTCGAGTTGGGCGGCGCTGTCCGGCGCGGCGCGGAATTTGCGCCGCCGGTGCACGACCTGAATCGAGCCGGCGATGCCGCGCAGCGCCAGGGCCCAGTCCACCGCCGAATCGCCGCCGCCGGTGATCACCACCCGCTTGCCGCGCAACGCCTCGCGCCGGCGCACATAGTACTGCACCGCCCCGCTCGCCTCGTAGTCGGACAGGCCCTCCAGCGGCGGGCGATTGGGGCCGAAGGCGCCAGCGCCGGCGGCCACGATCACCGCCTTGCAGCGCACCACGTCGCCGCAATCGGTGCCCAGCGTGAAGCCGCCAGCCTTGCCCTCCAGCCGTTCCACCCGCCGGCCCAGCAGGCGGCCCGGCCGGAACGGCGCGATCTGCTGTTCGAGGCGGGAAATCAGCTCGCCCGCCTCGAGGACCGGGTGGGCCGGGATGTCGTAGATCGGCTTTTCCGGGTAGAGCGCCGTGCACTGTCCCCCGACCTCGCTCAGCGCGTCGATCAGCACGCTGCCGAGTTTCAGCATGCCTAGTTCGAAAGCGGCGAACAGGCCCACCGGCCCCGCCCCCACGATGGCGACATCGGTCTCAATCTGTTGGCGCGGCGGGGTCTGTGTCATGCGCGCCAGCCTACCCCGGCGCGCCGCCGAGGCAAGCGCGAGGTTGAGGCGGCGCGCCGGGAAGGGCACATTGCCGGCATGCCCGAACCCGAGTCGCCCGNNGCCCGCGCCTTCCTGCGCGCCGCCAGCGCCGATGCCGCGCTGGAAGTGCCGAGCCCGAGTTTCACCCTCGTGCAGAGCTACGACACGCGGCTCGGCCCGGTGCACCATTTCGATCTCTGGCGGCTGGACGGGCCGGCGTCCCTGACCGAACTGGGGTGGGAGGAGGCGCGCGCCGACATCGTCCTGGCCGAATGGCCGGAGCGGCTCGGCGCGTTGCGTCCGCCCGAGGCGCTGGAGGTGCGGTTGAGCCTGCTCGAGGGGGAGGCCCGGCGCGCCGGGCTGTCGGGCTGGCCGACCCGCATCGGCGCCTTGGCCGGCGCCGGCCCGCGCGCCGCCATGCTGCTGGCTGCCGGGCTCGGCACCCGCATGCGCCCGCTCACCGATACCACCGCCAAGCCGCTGCTGACGCTGGGCGGGCGCACCCTGCTCGACCACGCGCTGGACCGGCTGGGCGCGGCCGGGGTGGAAAGGGTGGTGGTGAACACCCACTGGCACGCCGACGCGGTGGCCGCGCATCTGGCCGCGCGCGCGGAAATGCCGCGCACCGTGCTGCGCCGGGAAGAGGCGCTGCTGGACACCGGCGGGGGCGTGCTCGCCGCGTTGGACATGCTGGGTCCCGATCCGTTCTTCGTGGTGAACGGGGATTCGTTCTGGCTGGACGGCCCGACTCCGGCGCTGGACCGCCTGTCCGCCGCCTGGGACGCCGCCGATGCCGACGCCTTGCTGCTGGTGCACCGCACGTTCGAGACCCGGGCCGAGACCGGGCCGGGCGATTTTTTCCTCGACCCGCTGGGGACGGTGCGCCGGCGCCGCGAAGGCGAGATCCTTCCCTACATCTATGCCGGCATCCAGTTGGTCGCGCCGAGGTTGCTGGCCGAGGCGCCGCAGGGCCGGTTCTCGATGACCCTGGCCTGGGACCGCGCCATCGCCGCTGGCAGGTTGCGCGCCATCGTGCATGACGGGCTGTGGTTCCATCTCTCCACGCCGCTCGACCTGGCCGAGGCCGAGGCGACCCTGTCCGCGCAACGGACCGGCGACAGCCGGTGAGGCTGGCCACCATCCCGGCCGACGTCCCGTTCCTGGACACGCTGGCCGCGCGCTGGCTCGCCAACCA
Source organism: Acetobacteraceae bacterium (assembly GCA_003164455.1). Classification (GTDB taxonomy): domain Bacteria; phylum Pseudomonadota; class Alphaproteobacteria; order Acetobacterales; family Acetobacteraceae; genus Rhodovastum. Next base: position 5,258 of record PLTJ01000127.1, on the reverse strand, counting down.
CGGGGCGGACGCGCTGGCGCATGGGCTCATCCTGCTGCCGACCCGCCGCGCCGCGCGGGCGCTGGCGGAGGCGTTCCTGCGCGCGGGCGGCGGGCGGCCCATGCTGTTGCCGCGCATCGCCGCCCTCGGCGCACCGGACGAGGCGCCGCTGGCGCTGTCCGGCGCGCTCGATCTGCCGCCCGCGGTCGATCCCCAGGAGCGGCTGGGCGCGCTCGCGGCCCTGGTGATGAAGCTGCCGGCCGCGCTCGGCGGCGCCGGCACCGCCGACCGCGCGCTGCTGCTGGCGCGCGAGCTCGCTGGCCTGATGGACGAGGCCGAGCGGGCGGAGATCGCTCTCCCCGCCGCCCTGGCGCAGGCCGCCGAGGCCGCCCATGCCGAGCACTGGCAGGCGACCCTGCGGTTCCTGGAAATCGTCACCCGGGCCTGGCCCGATTTTCTCGCTGCCAATGGCCTGATGAACCCGGCCGCCCGCCAGGTGGCGTTGCTGCGCGCCCAGGCCCGCGCGTGGGCGGAAAACCCGCCGGCCGAGCCGGTCTGGGTCGCCGGCACTACCGCCGGCATCGCCGCCGTGGCCGGTCTGCTGCGCGTGGTGGCGGGGCTGCCGCAGGGGTTGGTGGTGCTGCCCGGCCTCGATCTCGACCTTTGCGACGCCGCCTGGGAGGCGGTGGACGATGCCCATCCGCAGGCCGGGCTGAAGCGTCTGTTGACCGGGCTCGGCGCGACCCGTGGCGACGTCGCGCGTTGGGACGGCCCCATGGTGGCGCCGCCGGGCCGCGTGCCCACGCTGGCCCGCGCGTTGCTGCCGGCGACGGCGCTGGCCGCCTGGCGCGCGCCCGGCGCCGTCGAAACCACCGGCCTGTTCCGCCTGGAAGCGGCGGACGAGCAGGAGGAGGCGGTTGCCATCGCGCTGATCCTCCGCGACGCCCTGGCCACGCCGGGCACCCGCGCCGCCCTGGTGACGCCGGACCGCGCGTTGGCCGTGCGGGTCTGCGCCGAATTGTTGCGCTGGAGCGTGGTCGCCGACGACAGCGCCGGCGAGAAACTGGCCGACTCGCCGCCGGCGGTGTTCCTGCGCCTGCTGGCCGAGGCGGTGGCGTCCCGGTTGGCGCCGGTGGCGTTGCTGGCGCTGCTGAAGCATCCGCTGGCCGCGGCCGGGTTGTCGCCGGCGGCCTGCCGGGCAGCGGCGCGGGCGCTGGAACAGGCCGCCTTGCGCGGACCCAGGCCGGCGCCTGGCCTGGCCGGGCTGCGTGGCCGGGCCGAAGGCGCCCCGCCGGCAGCGCGCGACCTGTTGGACGCGGTGGAATCCTGCCTCGAACCCCTGTTGCGCGCCCATGCCGCCGCCAGCCTCGCGCCCGATGCGCTGCTCGCGGCGCTCGTCGAGGCCGCCGAGGCGCTGGCCACCACCGAGGATGCCGCCGGCCCGTCGCGCCTGTGGGCGCAGGAGGAAGGCGAGGCGCTGGCCGTGCTGCTGGCCGGTGCCCGTCCGGCGCTGTTGCGGCTGCCCGACCAGCCGCCATCGGTTCTCGCGGGTCTGCTGGACGCGCTGCTGGAAGGCGCGGTGGTGCGTAGCCGCCGCGCCCTGCGCGGCCGCGCGGGCAGCGAGCATCCGCGCGTGTTCATCTGGGGCCTGCTCGAAGCCCGGCTGCAATCGGCCGACGTGATGGTGCTGGGCGGGCTGGTCGAAGGGGTCTGGCCGCCCGCCACCGACCCCGGTCCCTGGATGAGCCGGCCGATGCGCGCCCGCGCCGGCCTGCCCGGCACCGAGGAGGCGGTCGGCCAGGCCGCCCACGATTTTTTCCTCGCGGCCTGCGCGGCGCCGAGGGTCGTGCTGTCGTGTTCGCGCCGGCGCGACGGCGCCCCGGCGGTGCCGGCGCGCTGGCTGACCCGCATCGACGCCTGTTTGCGCGGCCACGGCCTGGCCTTGCCGCGCCATCCCGCGGCCACCTGGGCGGGGCTGCTCGACCAGCCCGCCGGCCCGCCCGCTCCGGTGCCGCCGCCGGCGCCGCGCCCGCCGGTGGACCTGCGCCCGCGCCGGCTCAGCGTCACCGAAATCGAAACCTGGCTGGCCGACCCGTACGCCATCTATGCCCGCCACATCCTCCACCTGGAAGCCCTGAAGCCGCTGGAGGAAGCCACCGACGCCGCCGATTACGGCACCCTGGTGCACCAGGGCATGCGGCTGTTCCTGGAGGATGTCGGCACGTCCTGGCCGCCGGACGGCCCCGAGCGCCTGCGCCGCGCCATGGCGCGCGCGCTGGCCGAGGCCGGGTTGCGCCAGGCCCTGCAGGAATGGTGGCGCCCGCGCCTGTACCGCATCGCCGACTGGGCGGCCCAGCGCGAGGGCGAGCGCCGCCGCGCCCTGCCCAAACTGATCCGCGGCGAGGTCCGGGGCCAATGGTCGCTGGCGGTGCCCGGCGGTTTTCTGCTGATCGGCCGCGCCGACCGCATCGAGCGCCGCGCCGACGGCAACCTGGCGATTCTCGACTACAAGACCGGCCTGCCGCCGTCGGACAAGGAGGTCGAGTCGGGCTTCCGCCCGCAGCTTCCCCTGGAGGCGGCGATGGCCGAGGCCGGCGCCTTCGGTGCCGAACTCGCCGGCGCGACGGCGGAACTGGTCTATTGGCACCTGACCGGCGGTTTCATCCCGGCCGATCAGCGGACCATCTTCCGCGCCGAGCCCGCCCGCATTGCCGCCGCCGTCGCCACCGCCGGCGACAAACTGGCCGCCCTGATCGCCGGCTTCGACGACCCCGCCCGGGCCTATCTGTCGCAGCCCCATCCCGGCCGGGCGCCGCGCTTCTCCGACTACGCCCAACTCGCCCGGGTTGCCGAGTGGGACCTGTCGGGGGACGAGACATGAGCGGGACCGCGCGCCAGATCGCGGTGAAGGCGCAGCTCGAGGCCTCCGATCCGGCGGTGTCGGCTTTCGTTTCCGCCTCGGCCGGCTCGGGCAAGACCAAGCTGCTGACCGATCGCCTGCTGCGCCTGATGCTGGCCGGGGAAAACCCGGCCCGCATCCAGTGCCTGACCTTCACCAAGGCGGCCGCCGCCGAGATGGCGGTGCGGCTGCAACGCCGCCTCGGCGAGTGGGTCACCTTGCCCGACGCCAAGTTGGCCGGGGAACTGAAAGAACTCGAGGTGCCGCAGGACCGGGAGCGGATGGACAAAGCGCGCGCCCTGTTCGCCACCGTGCTCG
>PLTJ01000127.1:0-2040 GCA_003164455.1 Acetobacteraceae bacterium | reverse complement strand
TGGCCGGTCTCGCCTCGGCCGAGCAATTCGGCGGTCTGGTGCGGACCCTGCAACAGGACCGCGACCGGCTCGACGCCTTGCTGGCGCTCGATCCCGACGCCGTCGCCGCGGCGCAACGCCGGGTGCTCGGCGTGACCGGCGACGAAGCGGCGGTGATCGCCGCCGCCTGCGCCTGGGATTCGGCGCCGTTGCGGGCGGCGTTGCGCGTGGTTGCCGACCAGGGCGCGGCGACCTGTGCGGAGAAGGCGCGCTATCTGCTCGAGTGGCTGTCCGGTCCGGCCGCCGAGCGGGTGTCGCAGTGGCATGCCTGGCGCCTTTGCTTCCTGCTAGAGGACGGCGCGCCGCGCGGCCCGACCACGCTGATCAACAAGAAACTCGCCGACGCGCGCGCGGACGTGGCGGACGCGCTATATGCCGAGCAGCACCGCGTGATGGCCGTCGACGATGCCTGCCGGGCGGTGCGCGCGGCGGCGGCATCGGCGGCTTTGGTGCGCCTCGCCGGCCCGGTGGCGCGTTTCTACCAGGCGGCCAAGGAGAGCAGGGACAGGCTCGACTACGACGACCTGATCGGCCGCACGTCCCGATTGCTGGTCGATCCCGGCGCGGCCTGGGTGCTCTACAAGCTGGACGGCGGGCTCGACCACCTGCTGCTGGACGAGGTGCAGGACACCGCCCCGGCGCAGTGGAACATCGCGGGCAAGCTGACCGAGGAATTCTTCGCCGGCGCCGGCGCCGCCGAGGCGCACCGCACCGTGTTCGCGGTCGGCGACGTCAAGCAGTCCATCTATTCCTTCCAGGGCGCCGACCCCGACGCCTTCGCGCGCTGGCGCGGCATCCTCAGTCGGCGTGTCGGCAAGGACTGGCGCGACGTCGGCCTGCACGTCTCTTTCCGCTCCACCGCCCCGGTGCTGGCGCTGGTGGACGCCGTGTTCGCCGATCCGGTGGCCGCCCTCGGGGTCACCGAACCGGGCGCGCTGCACCACGTCGCCGACCGCGCCGGCGATGCCGGTTCGGTCGAACTGTGGCCCCTGGCGCCGCCGCCGGAGGAGGCACCGGCCGAGCCCTGGACCGTGCCGGACCACAATCTCGGCTCGAAAAGCGCGCCGCAGCGTCTGGCCGAGGCTTTGGCCGACTGGATTGCCGCCCAGACCGACGGCGGCACCTGGCTGGAAAGCAAGGCCCGCCCGCTGCGCCCCGGCGACGTGCTGGTGCTGGTGCGCCGCCGCGACGATTTCGCCCGTTCGCTGGTGCGTGCCCTGAAGGCGAAAAAAGTGCCGGTGGCGGGGCTGGACCGGATGATCCTGACCGATCAGCCCGCCGTCGCCGATCTGCTGGCGCTGTGCGACGTACTGCTGCTGCCCGAGGACGATCTGCAACTGGCCTGCGTGCTGACCAGCCCGCTCGGCGGCCTAAGTGATGATTCGCTGATGGCGCTGGCGACCGGCAGAACAGGGTCGCTGTGGTCGGCGTTGCGGTTGCGCTCGCGCGAGCGCGCGGACTGGCATGCCGCGCACGATTTCATCGCCGCCCTGCTTGGCCGCGTCGATTATGCCTCGCCGCACGCCCTGCTGGTGGAGGCCCTGGGGCGGCTGGGCGGGCGGGCGCGGCTGCTGGCGCGGCTCGGCCCGGAGGCCGCCGAGCCGATGGATGAGCTGCTCGGCGCGGCGCTCACCCATGCGCGCAGCCACCCGCCGGCCTTGCAGGGTTTCCTGCACGCGCTGCGCCAGTCCGGCGCCGAGGTGAAGCGCGAGGCCGAGGGCACCGGCGCCACGGTGCGCGTGATGACCGTGCACGGCGCCAAGGGCTTGCAGGCGCCGCTGGTCATCCTGCCCGACACCACCGCGCTGCCGCCCGACGACGGGCCGCTGATGTGGGCGCCGGACCCGGTGGGCGGGGCCGAGGTGCCGATCTGGTCGCCGCGCAAGGAACTGCGCTGCGCCGCCTCCGACGCGTTGCGCCAGGCCGCGGCGGCACGGCGGCGCGACGAGCACAACCGGCTGCTCTACGTGGCGCTCACCCGCGCCGAGGACCGGCTGGTGG
>PLTJ01000320.1 GCA_003164455.1 Acetobacteraceae bacterium | reverse complement strand
ATCGAGGCGAGCACCGCCGTCAGCACGAGGGGAATGATGTCCGCAAGCGGCATCTTGAGAAAGTACGCATAGCCCACCAGCAGCACGATGACGCCGCCGTTGAAGCCGGCGAGATTACGCACAACGCTCAGAACCGCCTTCTGCTGAGAACTTACGACATGGGCGGTGCGCACGAGTTCGGCGGTGCGGCCGAACTTGGTGCGCGTTCCGGTCGCCGTGACCTCCGCCACGGCTTCGCCCCGACGTACCAGCGCGCCGGCGAATGTCTGCACGCCCGCGCCGGCTTCGATGGGTACCGATTCGCCGGTGAGCATGGATTGGTCGAGCAGGATTTGTCCGTCGGTGAGGCGCACATCCGCGGCGACCACGCCGCCGAGCGAGAGCTTTATCAGGTCGCCCGGCACCAGCTCGGCGGCGGCGATGGTTTTCCATGCGCCGTCGCGCCGGACGGACGCGTTCAGCGCGAGCCGCGACTTCAGTGCGGCGAGGGTCGCCTGGGCGCGGCTTTCCTGGAACAGCCCGAGCGCGGCATTGAACACCAGGAGGGCGACGATGATCGCGGCCTCGACATACTTGCCGAGCACCAGTTCGAAGGTAACCGCCGCCTCGAGCATCCAGGGAACGGGCGCCCAGAACTTTTCGAGCGCCGTGCGCAACGGGCGCACGCTCGTATCCGGCATCGCGTTGGCGCCGACCTTGTCCAGCCGGCGGCGCGCCTCCGCGCTCGTCAGGCCGCCCGGCGGCGCCTCCTGCGCACTCAAAGGAGGGCTAGACCCGGCCCATGCCCATGTGCCCGATGCCCCCAAACAGCCAGAGCACTACGAGAACGAGCAGTACCAGGCCAAGAACGCCACCAAGCCCGGCGCCACCGTAGCGGCCATGAGCGTAGTACCCACCGCCGCCGCCGAGTAGGAGGACCAACACGACAATAATCAGAATTGTACCCACGGCTCATGTCCTTAGAAAATGCTGTTGTCTGTTCCGGGTCCGGGAGCATCCATTACTTTTTCAATGCATCCCGCATGGTGTCCAGCGCGCCACCGATGGCGTTCTGAGTTTTGCCTTCGGCCTTGTCCGCCCTGCCGTCGGCCCGCAACTTGGCATCGCCCGTCACCTTGCCGACAGCTTCCTTCACCGCGCCCTTCGTTTCCTTGGCGGCGCCGATGACTCTGTTCCTGTCCATGGCACTGTTCCCCTGGTGGTTTCGCGGCAACGCGCCGCACGCGCGAAGAGTTTTGCGCAGTTGAACGTCAGGAACATGGAGGACGGGGCACTGTTGCGGAAGGGCCGGAAAGTACTCAGGCCGCCGCCGGCGCATCGCGGCCAAAAGTCATAGCCGATCAGCGAGCCCGCCTGGTTGGCGCAGGGTTAACCACCTGCCAAGCTGAAGCCATGAAGACACCCCTTCCGCCAGCGGGCGAACCATGACGTGGCGCGAGAGTAGAGAACGCATGAGCTACCGGCCCAGCCCACTCGCCCTGCTGGTCGCGGGCGCCTTCTTCATGGAGTTCCTCGACGGCTCGATCATCGCCACCGCGTTGCCCCGCATGGCGGTGTCGCTGCACAGCTCGGCCGTCAGCCTCAATGTCGGCATCTCCGCCTACCTGCTGACCGTCGCCGTGTTCATCCTGCCCAGCGGCTGGGCGGCCCAGCGCTACGGCACGCGCGCCGTCTTCGCCACCGCGGTCGCGGTGTTCACGCTCGGCTCGGTGCTGTGCGGCTTCGCCGGCTCCGCCACCAGCTTCATCGCCTTCCGGGTCCTCCAGGGGGTGGGCGGGGCGATGATGGTTCCGGTCGGGCGCCTCGCCGTGCTGCGCACCACGCCGAAACACAAACTGATCGGGGCCATCGCGGTGCTGACCTGGCCCGGCCTCACCGCGCCGGTGCTGGCGCCGCCAATCGGCGGGTTCCTGACGGTCTATGCGTCCTGGCGATGGATTTTCTTCATCAACGTGCCGCTCGGCATCGTCGCGTTCCTGTTGGCGCTGCGCCTCGTCCCGTCCGGGCGCGGCGAGACTCGGACGCCTTTCGACCTGCTCGGCTTCGTGCTCGGGGCGCTGGCCTGCCTGGCGATCACGCGCCTGCTCGACCTGCNNTCGACCTGCTCGGCGAGAACGGCGCCCCCCTGACGCAGCCGCTGCTGCTGATGGTGGCGTTCTGCGGCAGCTTCGCCTGGCTGTTGCACCACATTCGCCATCGCGCGCACCCGCTGATTGACCTCGCACCGCTCGGCGTCGCCACCTTCCGCGAGACCCTGTTCGGCGGCGGCGCGATGCGGATGGTGATCGCCACCATGCCCTTCCTGCTGCCACTGCTGTTTCAACTCGGCTTCGGGATGGACGCGTTCCATGCGGGGCTGCTGGTGATCGCGCTGTTCGCCGGCAATATCGGCATCAAGCCGCTGACCACGCCGATCATCCGGCGCTGGGGGTTTCGCGAGATCTTCGTCGCCAACGGGATGCTCCAGGCCGTGACGATGCTGGGTTGCGCGATGCTCGGGCCGGCGACGCCGGTGCCGGTCATCCTGATTCTGCTGGTCGTCTCCGGTGCCTCGCGCTCGTTGCAGTTCACCTCGATCAACACGCTTGCTTACGCCGACGTGCCGGAACGCATGATGAGTCCGGCCAACACGATGTTCAGCATCGCCTATCAGCTTTCGCAGGGCTTCGGGGTGGCGCTCGGCGCCGTGGCGCTGCGCCTCGCCACCCTGGCCACGGGCAGCGGGGCAAGCGTGCCGGGCCGCGCCGAGTTCCATTTCGCCTTGATCGGGCTGGCCGTCGCCATGGTGCTCATCTCGCTGAACGCCCTGCGCCTGCCGCCGGACGCGGGCAATGTCGTCAGATCCGGTAAGCCGGCCGGCGATCAGAAGAACGCGGCCCCGCCCGGCGTCACGTCGCGAAGATAGGCGGCGAGCCCGCGCGCCCTGTCCCATTGCCGCGCATAGCCCAGCGAGACCTCCTCGAAGCGGGTGCCGTCCCGCCAGTCCGTGCGGCGCGTGTGCAGGTGGCCGCTGACCGCCACCACGGCACGGAAGCGGCGGTGCCAGTCGGCGGTGCGCACCGTGCCGCACCAGGGCGTGAAGCGGGGGATACGCGGGATGCGCACCAAGTCGCTGCGCAGCGGGTAGTGGCTGACCAGCACCGTGCCGGTCTCCGGGGGCACCTCGCGCGTCAGCCGCGCCTCGGCCGCGTCGCACAACTGCGCGCACCATTCGTCCATGCGCGCGAAGGGGGCCGGGCGGATCAGCCGTTCGTCGGCACTGACACAGCGCGCCTCGGCGGCCCAGCGCAGCACCGCGTCGCGCCGGATCTCGGGCGGACGGAAGCTGTAGTCGAAACTGGTGAACAGGAGGGCCACGACCTCGCCACTGGGCCAGCGCGGGTAGGGGTCCTCGGGCGTGGTGACCCCGGCGCGGCGGGCCAGCGCCACCAGATCGGCGTATTTGCCGGCGCTGCTGCGCGGCCCCCCGTCGCGGCCGGTGAGCCAGAGTTCGTGGTTGCCGGGCGTCCACAGCACGCGGGCGAACCGGGCGGCGAGGAATGCCATCGCCTCGGCGAACAGCGGCAGCGCTTCGCACACATCGCCGGCCACGATCAGCCAGTCGTCGGGCCGGGCGGGCAGGGCGCGCAACGCCGTCCGGTTGGCCTCGATGGCCAGATGCAGGTCGCTGATCGCCCACAGCTTCATCGTGCTATCCT